>DATKED010000033.1:0-10685 GCA_035512375.1 Anaerolineales bacterium | reverse complement strand
TGCCTTCCTGAGATCTGTCAAGCTTTGCAGCCTTCCCTAGATGCTCCCCTTGTCATACACAACTCCTTCCGCGCTGATTTCTTGTCCCTTGCCGATCGTGCTATACTCCATTTTAGATCCTCCTCGGTTTTTGCCTGTTTCAGCACTCGCAATTGTACCGAGAAGGATCTACTTTTTACTCTTTGTCAAGCGACTTTGCTACAGCCATATAGAATTCCGTGGAATAGGCACATGATATACTTACAGCGTGCCGCGCCCATGGAAAATATACATATCTAAACTCGAAATTTGAGTCTTGGTCTGCAAATTATTCCAAAATGCTTGGCAGTTAATGAGGCAAGCAGCAAAAAGCTTATGAAAAAATTCAGGCGCCCCATTATCACAGTCGGACTTGGATTGGTCATGGCACTGTTCAGCGCAGCATTAACCTCCTCCACTCCGCCTGCCATGCAGGGAAATCTCGGCGCTGCAGCATTTTTCCTGCAACCCACTTCAACTCCACAACCACAAGATCTCTCTAAAATCGGCTCCACAGATGGAATCGCCGCCATGGGAATTATTATCGCGCTCATTGTTATAATTCCCATTCTCTTGCGCAGAGAATCTTGGATTGAGACTCGATAGGTTAGATCCCTTTCCAGTAATTTGCTTTTGCAATCCGTTCGCCGAGCGGGGGGTGAGAATAGAACATGAAAACCACCCATTTTTCGGGATCAACCTCCCCGAGATTCTGATTCGCAAGCCGCGTAAATGCGGATGCAAACGCTTCGTTCTTCCCCGTCGACCGTAAGGCGTAATCGTCAGCCATTCTCTCCCGCCAACGGGAAACTGCGTTGTCGATTGGCATGGTGATAAGTCCATACACGCCAAAGATGAGTCCCAGCGCAGGGAAGGCGGCCACGTCTGCGGGGCCGATAAAGCCGAAATAGCCGATCGCCCAGTTCAATGCCAGTGAGGCAAGAAACAGGCTGAGGGTTGTTGAGAGCGTGCCGAAGGCGATCAAAAAGGGAATGTCGTGATGGACGTGATGCCCCAATTCGTGGGCGAGGACAGTTTCGATCTCATCGGTTGAAAATTCATTGATGAGCGTATCGCCCAATACAATGCGGCGCGTATTGCCGATGCCAGTCAACGCGGCGTTGGCAGCCTTGGTCCGCTTGGACATATCGAACTTGAATACGCCTTTTACTTTGGTATTGGCGCGCCTCGCAAGATCCAGCAAGCGTTCAGCAAGTTCGTCGTGTTCTTCCCCAAGAGGAACATATTTGTTGAAGAGCGGCATGATCAGGATCGGCGCAAGGTTGGAAAGCAGGACCGTGAAGATCAACATCCCGCCTGCTGCCCACAACCACCAGAGATCCCCGGTGACGCGCAGAGCAAGATAAAGCAACTCGAGCAGGAGCAAGCCTAGGGGCGCGGCGATCGCCAATCCTTTTAATTGATCGAGGATCCAGTCTTTGAACGACTGATTCGATTGTCCGAAGCGATGCGGGAGGACAAATCCGCTGTAGTAACCGAGGGGCAGATTAATGATGGAATAGATGCCGCCAAAGATGGCGACGAACAGTGCAACGAGCAGCCACTGATTGGTTGTAAATGCCGTCAGCCAATCGCGAAGCGCGATTGTCCAGCCGAAAGACAGCCACGCAATGGCATAGAGGGCACTGAAGGTCGTATCCACCAGCCACAAGCGGCGGCGGATGCGGGCATATTCTTTTGCTTGCTTTTGTCGTTCAGGGTCAAGGACTGTCATTCTTACTTTCCGACTTACGATTATTATTGCGCTGAGCGGAGTGCCGAGTGTAAGTCGGGGCAAGTCGTCGAAGCGCGCTTCGTCTTCACTACGTTCCGCTCAGCGCAATATCACTACACCATCTCTGCGGCAAGGAGTGCAAGGATCTCCTCCGATCTCATCACCTTACCGTACGACTTGAGCGCGGCAAGAAATGACTTATGGACTAAATCTGCGGGGATGGTTGTGTCACCATATTTCTGGTCACCGGTCGCGCACGCATCTTCAGCAATAATGACCTGAAAGCCCAGATCAGAGGCGGCGCGGGCAGTGGCATCCACGTCCAGGTGCGTCATCATGCCAGTGATGATAACTCGTTTGATCTCCCAACTTTTTAGTAGCTCAAGCAGTTCCGTATTCAAAAATGCATTGGGCTCATGCTTATAAACAATTGGCTCGCCTTCAAAGTGCGCCACGGAATCGTGAATGTCTGTGCCGTGATCGCCGGAAATAAAGAATGTCGCATCAGGCTTTTTGGAAACATGTTGAACGTGAACGTGGTGACCGCTATGTTCGCGAAAACACTGCAGGATCATATACGCTTTTTGCGCCGCTTCCAGCGTGTTGACTAGTGGATACTTTCCACCGGGAAAATGATCTTTTTGGATGTCGATGATGAGGAGAGCTGTCTTCATAAGCATATTGTAGAGTATAGCCGAAGTCCAATAAAAAACGGGGTCCAGCTACTCCAGTCGTTGCATTTGTAACAACAAAGTCTGGAGACTTTGGACTCCGTTCCGTCCTGCTTTCAAAAATCAAATCACATCGCTTGGAGTAGGCTGGGCTCTATTTCTTGTTGCCTTTTTCACAAAATCACTGGCAACTGAAGCTGCGATCGAAACACTTTGATCGCCTCCGACGATCATGGCATTGACGCCGACCACTTCGCCTTTTGCATTGACCAGCGGTCCGCCGGAGTTGCCGGGCGCGAGAGGCGTGTCGGAACGAACGACCGGCAATTTTTCGCCACGTCTATTCTGCGCAGAGACCAACGCGCTGACGATCCCGCGCGTCACTGTATTGCGCTGTCCCCAGGGATGACCAAAGGCAAAGACCATTTCACCGACGCGCGGCGAAACGGGAGCGGGCAGAAGTGGAGTTAGATTCGTCGCATCGATGGAGAGTAAAGCCAGATCCACATCGGGATCACGGGTGATGAGACGCGCTTCATATTCATGGTCATCCTGCAAAATGACGACGGGATTGCGACGTCCAACAACATGATTGTTGGTCAGGATGAGTCCATTTGCATCCCAAACGATCCCCGCGCCCGCACCAAAGCGATGACCGCGCACGATGACCAGGGAAGGCATCACCCGCTGGACAAGATCATCGATCACTTGTGTAAAAGTGCCATTGAAGTTCATATTACTTCTCACCGATCAAGACATTCAACGTCTGAGGCTGTCCGCCGCGCAGGATATCAATCGGCGCGGACTTGCCGGCCACCTCACCGTTGAGGCGGGCAAAGAGTTCGTCGTGATGAGGAACGGTCGCACCAGCCACTGCCACCAGAATATCACCGACCATCAATCCTCCCTGGGAGGCAGGGCTGTCATTCTCAACGCCGACAACCAAAAGACCCGTAGCCTGATCGCGCTTGAGTGCCTTTTGTGAAGCCTCCGGGATTTCAACCGTCTGACTGCGGATGCCTAGATAACCTCGTTTGATGCGACCATGTTTAACGAGGGCATCTGCAATTCTCCAGGCAATGTCAGCGGGCACTGTGACAGCCGCCCCGTTTGCCAGACCCGAGGTATTCAGACCCAGCACCGTACCATCCGCGGCAACCAGCGGACCGCCCGAAAAACCGGGATACGAAATGCTATCGGTACGGATGTATCGTTCGAGCATGCCACCGCGCCCAGTCCGGATCGGTCCACCGATCGCGCTGACCGTCCCAAGACTGGCTTCGATCCCATCTGGAGTCGGGCGACCCAGGGCCAGTGCGATCTGCCCCAGTCGCGCAGGGCTTTTCGTGGCTTCAGCGACCGTCGCCGCGACGCGCTCAAGTTTGAGCACAGCCAAATCCGAACCCGCATCGCGACCCGCCACTTTTCCAGAAGCTTCTGATCCATCTGGGAGAATAACTTTTATGCCCTGCTCGCGTTCCACCACGTGGTCAGCCGTCAGAATGAGGTCTGCCGCGTAGATGATCCCGCTGGCAGGCATGCGGCGACGCGCATTGACCAGCACAGTCGCTTTGCCAGCTTTTTCGGCAGCATCAGCCAGAGCCTCAGAAAGTTCCACCAATACATTTTTGCTCATTAAAAGACTCCTTTCACGTCAGTGGTCAGTAGTATAGTTCTGACGCTATTGGAGCGTATCGCCGAAATGACTGGTTTTTACACTGGAAGAATGGGTGGGGTTATTGAGTAAACAGGCAGACAGGCAGACAGGTACACAAGTTCTTTGTTTACTTGTGTACCTGTCTGCCTCCTCACTTCCTTCCAAAATCAGCGGGATTCTCTCCCCACAACTCCGTATCCCATTTCAAGACTGCATCGTCGAGCAATTCATTTTCAGCCAGCCAGTTTTCCGCACTGTGGATCATGGCAAAGATCGACGCGTTGCGCCCCGTATGATTGAGCTTCGTCCTGCATTTGCCGGTATAGGCCCACGATATCCCATTTCCAGAATCGGAATAAATGGGCATTTGCTTCTCATGTTTTACCAGCCACGTCAGCGCGTGGACGATTGCCAGAAACTCACCGACGTTATTCGTGCCATCCAGGAAGGGACCCGTACGGAAAATCTCTTCCTGCGAGTCAGTGTATACGCCGCGATACTCAAGCTTCCCGGGTGAGCCACTGCAAGCCGCATCCACGCAAATGGATGGAAGGACCGGCTTGATGCTCGCCTCTCTCCACTTTCCCTGGGAGGATGGCTTGCCTTTGAACGCGTTATATTCAGACCGATAAGCCGCTTCCGCCTCCTTGAGCGACTCAAACGATTTGTATTGTGCCCCGGCAAATCCCTTCACCTGTTTTTCACATTCCGCCCATGAGGTGAAAATCCCGGGTTTGCGTCCCTTCCAAACGACGTAGTATTTTTGCTTTGGCATGCTCAAAGCCATGACGGCACGGCGGCTGCCGTTCCCCGCTACTATTCCTCTTCCTGCCAGCCGGTCTCCTCGACAGCCATGAAAATATCTGTTGCAGAGATCAAACCAATTAACGTGCCATTCTCATCGGCAATAGGCAAATGATGAATATGATGCTTCTGCATCACCTGAGAACACTCCATCAGCGTCCAATCCGGGTTGCCGGTGATGATGGGACCCGACATGATCTCACGGACAGTTGTTTCGGCAGGATTCCTGCCTGCCGCTGCAATTTTGTCACGAATATCCGTTGAGGTCACAATACCATAGGTGGGATTCTTTTCTGACATGGCAACCACAACGCTGTGAATTTTGCGCCGGCGCATCAGTGTAAGCGCATACTTGACATTCGAATCGGGATCAACAACGACAACGGGCCTGGACATCCAATCACGAACTGTGTTGGGCATGGGTTCCTCCTCTGAAATTTACGTCTCTTCTAGGGACACAGCCTCACGCTGAGCGGAGCCGCGGGCGCAGTCGAAGCGTCACTGTGCCCTACGATTACATTTATTTTACAACCAATTCCACCGAATCCATTGCCAGCAATGAACCGTCTGCTGCGCTGAGATCCTGCACCTCGATCCTTATGATTGCGCCGGACAAAATATTTCCCAACGGGATGATCGCATCAAATGTGCCCGGTGCGCCAAGATCGGGTGCAGAAACTGCAATGGGACCGGCGGCAAGCTCTATACCACTGATGTCAAAAATACGGTAGGCAAGGTTATTCTCAAACGGTGCAATCGCAACGTTCCCTGCGATCGGAACAGAAGTGAACACCTCCATTCCATTCGTTGGAGATTCAATCATGATCGTGCGCGGCCGTCCGTCGGGGGTGAATGTTGTGTAATCTGTCATATCCAATTGGTTATCCACCCAGCGGTAATGCCTCGTTGTCTTCAGGGTCGGGCAACACATGGGATCTTCAAATCCATGGATCACGGCATCCACGAATATTTCATTGTTTTCAATAGAAAGCGCATTCAACTGTGGGCGGTCATCCGCCATCGTGGAAGTCTGGAACGTCAGCGTACCATCCATGTTTGAATAAACCGCAAGAAAGACAAAGACGCCGGTTCCGCCATAATTCTCCGAGATCAACGCGGCGAGTTCATCCGTGCCATCGGCGTTCAAATCACCCACCGCGGCGAAATCAGTTACAGAGATCGATATGAAATCATCGGAACCCGAAGTTCCCTGTTCGAAACTTCCATCGGTCAACTGCACGATCTGTAACGCGTCCGTTGCGCCGAGCTGATACTGCGCGTTACGGATCTCCAGCGCTTCGCTGGGTATCGTGGCTACCGGGTTGGATGTCGATTCGATAACGGGATCAGGCGCAGGCTGAGTCTGACCGGCATCCGTCGGCGGCTGTGTAGCGGGCCTGCACCCGATCAATAACATTAATACGAAAAGGCTCAGGGAATAACGGGAAACCATGTCGCGCCTCCATCGTGGGTTCGATAAAGCGAACGTTGATCGTCGGCAACGGTAATGATCCAGCCAGAATTTGGATTTACAAAATCCATGGTGGCAAATGAATCGCCGAAGACGATGTCCGGCGAGACGGTGCTCCATGTGCGCGCCGCATCACGCGTGACGTAAAACTGTTCGCCGTTATAAATGACCGCTTCCTCCGCCGATATGAAATCGGATGCGCCTGCACCGGAGATCAACGCAGGCGTGAGCCTCCATGTATTGCCACCATCATTCGTCACGTAGAGCGCAGTTTGCGTTGAATCGCCCGCCATACGGACTGCCAGGAATCCATCATTGGCTGAGACGAACCGCATCTGGTCTCTATCTATGCCGAGTTCAAAGTTCTCAGCACCGTCGGGCAGCTCAAGGTTTATTGGAGTCCAGGTGTTTCCGTTATCATCCGTACGAAAGAGATAGATCGTACCGGGCGAATAGACCACGCCGCCCACCCAGGCGGTCTGCATGCTGAGCGGTATCAGATCAGATTTTAGTCCAGCTAACGGAAGAGAATCAGCAGCCTCGGGGTTGTTGGGATCGTTGGTGTATGTTTGAGTCCACGTTGCCCCGCCATCGCTGGTTTGAAAAACAGCGACCGCGTTGGAACCGGCGCCTACGCCGAGGTCGGCAAGCATCCAGCCATTGTTTGCATCGAGAAAGCTTAGGTCGCCAGCGCTAAAGGGAGTGGACGAGATGGTCCAGTTGAGACCACCATCCGCCGTGTGATAAAGTAATCCGTTATTTGGAAAATTATTGAAGTCGGGCTTTTGCACCCAGGCGTGATCCTGATCGAGGATAAACGTTTCAACTGTGGAGCCTGTTTCCTCCACATCCGGCGGGGTGACGTTATACCAGGTGATCCCGCCATCGTTCGTGCGGACGAGCTCAGTTTCGGTCAGTCCCCAGCCGTCAAGCTCATTGAAGAATTGAATCTCGATTAAGGTGGGAGACTCAACCAGCGGTGCGGCGATTACCGGCGGCGAAGGGGTATCGGGATAAGGCGTTGGAGGAGGTTCGGCCGGCTCTTCGGTGGATTTTTCGGGGGAAGCTGGAAAGGAAGTGACAGATATGTTACAGCCAGCAAGCATTAAAGCACAAAGGATCAAGCTAAATCTCAATTTCATTCAGAACGTCTCCTTCTTAAGGATACAAACGATAAAAACGCGTCGAACGTTCCAAACCGATTATCCAAGATATTCAATAATGGTCGCTTCGCCCTGACCAACGCCAACACAAAGCGTCGCGAGCCCGTATTTCACGTCGCCGCGCAAGCGCATTTCGTGGACAAGAGTCGTCACCAACCGCGCACCGGAACAACCGAGCGGATGGCCAATCGCGATCGCCCCGCCGTTGACATTGACAATCTCAGGATCAAGGTCCAGATCTTCCATCACCGCCAGGGACTGAACCGCAAAAGCTTCGTTGAGTTCCACCAACCCAATATCTTTCATTTGTAAACCCGTACGTTGAAGTGCTTTCCTCGTCGCGGGGACAGGACCATATCCCATCACGCGCGGCGGGACTCCGGCAGAAGCAGAAGACACAATGCGCGCCAAGGGCTTGAGATTCAAGGCGTTGGCTTTTTCTGCGCTCATGATCAATAATGCGGCGGCTCCATCATTTAATCCTGAGGAATTGCCTGCAGTGACTGTGCCGCCTTCCTTCTTGAAGGCAGGTCTCAATTTTGCCAGTGACTCCAGCGTTGAATCGCGGCGCGGACGTTCATCCGTATCCACAATTTCCGGGTCACCTTTTTTCTGTGGGATCGTCACAGGGACGATTTCCTGTGCCAGGCGACCAGAATCAATCGCGGCGATGGCACAGCGATGAGAACGAAGTGCGAATGCATCCTGCTTCTCGCGCGTAATATGCAGGCGTTCCGCGGCAATATTTTCCGCGGTCTCGCCCATCGAATCAGTCCCGTGTTTTTCTTTCATGACTGGATTGGGATAGCGCCAGCCTAATGCAGTATCCCAGGCGGTGAGATTGCCGAACGAGAATCCTGCCTCTGCCTTTGGAATGGAATACGGCGCGCGGCTCATCGACTCAACGCCGCCGGCGATGTACACCTCGCCCTCCCCAGCTTTGATCGCACGGGCAGCCTGATTGATCGCGTTCAAGCCTGAGGCACACAGACGGTTCACCGTCACGCCTGCCACTTCGACGGGAAGTCCGGCTAATAGAGCGGCCATGCGCGCCACGTTGCGATTATCCTCCCCGGCCTGGTTCGCACACCCAAAAAAAACTTCTTCCACCAGGGTGGGATCAAGTTTATTGCGTTGGACAATCTCTTTGATCACAAGAGCAGCCAGGTCGTCGGGTCGAACGGAAGCGAGTGAACCTCCCAGGGTACCGATCGGTGTACGGATTGCGTCCACAATGACCGCGGTTGTCATGGATTCCTCCAAAAGAAAATCATGATTCGATTCTACCACCGGCACCTGGAAGCTCATTCAAAAGAAACAGAATGTAAGGCAGGTCTCCATTAGGCAGTCTAACCAGGTACATACCTATGCGAGAAGATCAAGACGCAAGCAGACCAATATATAACGGAGCGTTTTTCCGGATTGGGCAGTTTCGCCGGGGGTCGAAACATTCAAACTTTGGTGGTCCTCATCAGATCGGTGGGACGCTGGTGGTTTTTCCGCGCACCAGCGTTACGATTACCCATGCGGGTAAAGACCCGGTAGTGGCTGATCCGAACACGGTCATGTTCTACAATCATGGGCAGATCTATTCACGCGACAAACTCTCGGACAAGGGTGACCTGTGTGAATGGTTCGGTTTTGATCCCACGCTCGTGGCGGATGCCATACGTTCTTTTGATGAACATGTGGATGATCATCCCTGTGAACCTTTTGCATTCTCTCACGGTCCAAGCGACACAGCCAGCTATCTATGGCAAAGACTGGTGGTTGATCACATTCTCGGTGCCCAGCAGCAACTGGACCACCTTTTTATCGAAGAGACCGTCATGCAAATACTCAATCGGGTTATTGAGAACAGATACCGTCAACGCGCTGTATACCCGTTCAAGACGAAGGTCTCACAAGAGAGTGAAGTCGTGGATGCCATTCAAAACGTATTGGCGGTCCGTTTCGAGCAAAACCCCTCGCTGGAACAAATTGCCACACAGCTAAACTATTCTCCTTTTCATTTATGCCGCATCTTCCGCAAACATACCGGGCAGAGCATCCGCCAGTACTTAAATCAGCTCCGCTTGCGCGCTTCATTGGAGTATGTAACGCAAGCCAACACAGACTTGACCAGTCTTGCCTTAGAAATGGGATTTGCCAGTCACAGTCATTTCACGGAGGCGTTTCGTAAAACGTTCGGCACACCACCGTCAGGGCTGCGAAACATATCTCAGCGAACGCTGCGTCAATTGTGGCGCAAGATTTCGATAGCATAACTTAACTTTTCGTTGTATCGTTGGCTCCAACTTTTTAAAATAAGGAGCGAACGATGCGAGATACTCTTCATCTGTTGATTCTTTTTACGCTGCTGTTATCTGGATGCAGCGCCGCCCCAACTCCCACTCCGGGCTTGATCCCTGACTCAACGCAGACGCCTGTACCGGCTGGATCATCCACGCCCGATCCGGCACTCCCCAGCGATACCCCTGCCCCAACTCATCTGCCGAATGCAATCCCCACAGATCAATTGAGCACATCGCTCTTCCATTTTTATGAGGGAAATCCTGTCGTACAGCTCAGCAACAATCCTAGCTGGGATAATCGGTTTATAGACCCAGGCGCGATGGTCTACCACGATGGCATGTTCCACATGTTCTTTAACGGCATCAACGGTTTTCCCGCTCCAGTGGGCGTAGGCTATGCGACGTCACCAGATGGGTTCCGTTGGACTCGTCAGGTGAATGAGCCAGTGCTAAGTGCAACAGCATTAAGCGAGAGTAATTTGCTCGGCTCAAATTTATTTGTCACCAGTGCACTCGTGGAACCGAATGGAACTTGGATCTTGTATTTCTATACATTGGGTGAAAGTGGTTTCAACGGTCCTGGGGAGATTGGACGCGCCACCGCTCCCGCGCCAACCGGTCCATGGACAATTGATCCTGACCCGCTGCTGCGCCCCGGTTCCAGAGGTTCCTGGGATAATGTCCAGGTCAATGGACCGAATGTGCTCAAATCAGACGATGGTTATCTCATGTACTATGATGCACTTGGAAACGGCAATTCATCCATGATCGGCATGGCAACTTCATCCGATGGGGTTCAATGGAAGAAATACAACGACCCGGCTACAACCGATCCTGCCTTTGCAGAGAGCGATCCGGTCTTGCAAGTGAGT
>DATKED010000032.1:0-18323 GCA_035512375.1 Anaerolineales bacterium | reverse complement strand
CGCCAGTACGCCAATTTGTTTAGTGTCATCCTGGCTCTCACCATCAATATTTTGGCGTCCACTCTGCCGCTCAACGGACAGAACACAGGTGAGATATCAGACCGCTTCCAGGTTTATTTTGTCCCGGCAGGTTATGTCTTCGCTATCTGGGGAGTCATCTACCTTGGCTGGATTGCTTTCATCATTTATCAGTTTCAAGTCTCACAGAAGGAAAGCGCGCGCTTGCGCCGTCTTGGTTATTTGTTTGCAATTAGCAACATCGCCAATGCCGCATGGCTCTTCTGCTGGCACTACAACCAGTTCGGTTTGAGCGTACTCGTAATGCTGGCATTGCTGGGATTGTTGATCGCAAGTTATCTGCGTCTTGACGTAAATCGTGCCTCGGTTACGCCCGCCGAATATTGGTCTGTGGATGTCCTGTTCAGTGTTTATCTCGGCTGGATTACCGTGGCAACGGTAGCCAACATCACGGATTGGCTGTATTTTGTCGAGTGGAATGGCTTTGGGATCTCTGCTCAGGTTTGGGCGGTGATTATGCTTGCAATTGCATCCCTGCTTGGTCTGGCAATGGCGTTGACGCGGCGGGATGCCGCTTACCTATCTGTATTGGTATGGGCGTTCATCGGGATTGCCGTGAAGCAAACGCCCGCGCCCATGGTTGTCCTCAGCGCATGGATCGCCGCCGCGCTCATGCTGGGGCTTGCCCTCTTCAGCCTGACGCGCCGTCGGACAGTTTGATCGCGTAAATGGCAACCTTTTCATATAATGTGACACGACCAGCATGGTCGTGTCTTCTTTTTTATCTTCCACCAAAAGAAAGTTTTATGGCTATAATCCTGAAGTGAAACGCAGCTTACTGTTATCTCTTATACTTTTGGTTGGCTGTCAGCCAGTGCCCCTGGAAAAAACTTCGGGAGAAGAGGATATGCCAGCTTATCGTTATCTTGCCCTGGGTGATTCGTACACGATCGGTGAAGGCGTTTCGGAAGAAGATCGGTGGCCGAAGCAGCTCGCGAGGCTGCTGGAGTCGGAAGGGATCCAAACTGAAGTCGCGATCATCGCCCGCACAGGCTGGACGACAGATGAACTCTGGCAGGGCATTCAGGCTGGTGAAATCAGACCACCGTATGATTTAGTCTCATTGCTGATCGGGGTCAACAATCAGTATCGTGGATATAACATCAATAAGTATCGCGAACAGTTTATCTTCCTTTTGCATAAGTCAATTGAATATGCGGGTGGCAAGCCAAATCACGTTATCGTTCTATCCATCCCGGATTGGGGCGTGACCCCTTTCGCTTCAGGCCGTGACGGTGAGCAGATCGCAAAGCAGATCGATGAGTTCAATTCAGTAAATCGCGCAGAGGCAGAAAAAGCGGGTGCGCATTACGTGGATGTTACACCAGTCTCACGCAAGGCAGACAAGGATACGGCATTGATCGCGCCCGACGGATTACATCCATCGGGAAGGATGTATTCTGAATGGGCGGAACTCGTGCTGCCCAATGCATTAAAGGTGTTGAAATAATCTTCTTGTGTTACAAATGTTTGCTGGTTTGCCTGTCCACTTATATACCCAAACCACAAAAGGAGAAACGATGAGCGAAATCAATTATCAATCTGTACAGGATTATCTTGCCTCCCTCGTTCCGCCGCGTGAACCTGAACTGCAGAAAATGGAGGAATACGCGGAGAAAAACAACTTTCCCATTATTGGGCCTGTATGTGGATATTACTGTTATCAGCTGGCGCGCATGATCAAAGCCACATCCATTTTCGAACTTGGCTCCGGTTACGGTTACTCCACGGCATGGTTCGCAAAAGCGGTAAAGGAAAATGGGGGAGGCGTGGTGCATCACACTGTCTGGGATGAGGACCTGTCGAAACGCGCGGCAGTCCATTTGTCTGCGTTGGGGAGCGCTGACATCGTCCAGTTCCACATTGCAGAAGCGGTGGAGACACTGCGCCAAGCACAAGGTCCGTTCGATATCATCTTCAACGATATTGATAAAGATGGTTATCCTGATTCGCTCCCGATCATCAAAGAAAAATTACGGCATGGCGGAATCTTGATCATCGATAATATGATCTGGCACGGACAAATCCTTGATCCCAATGACCACGAAAAATCCACCGAGGCAATCCGCCGTTTCACGCGGGATATTACAACGGGTCTCGACTGGATCGTTTCTCTCATTCCCGCGCGGGATGGCATGATCGTGGCCTACAAAAAGTAAAAAGGAAAACATGGCTTACAACTTCGACCGCGTTCCAAACCGTCGCATTCCCGGCATCGTGAACAAATGGACTTAATATCTGCAGGACCTACTTCCCATGTAGGTGGCGGATATGGATTTCCCTGCACCGAAGCCAATTTTGGACGCGCTCCGCAAGGCGCTGGATCATGGTGTATTGGGTTACGAACTTGCTTCGAAGCAGTTGCTGGAAACGGTCGCCGCGCGCATGGAGCATCTGTACGGCTGGAAGGTAAAGCCTGAGGCAATTGTGCCGGTCACCGGCATTGTCAACGGATTAATATTGCAGCACGTGCGTTCGGTTCGCCGAAAGAGAGATACCTCGTCCAGCCGCCTGTTTATTATGAAATCGATTGGGATCTTTTCAAAAAGCAGGCAAAGAAGGCGGGCATGTTCCTGCTGTGTAACCCGCATAACCCGCTGGGGATCGTCTTTTCGCGTAGGGATTTATTACGAATGGCGGAGATCTGTATGGAGAATAAGGTTTTGATCGTCTACGATGAGATCCACTCCGAGTTGCTGCTGGATGAGAAAAAGTTCACCCCCTGGCGAAGTTATCTTCAGCGATTGCGAAAAATACCATCACCCTGATCGCGCCGTCGAAAACATTAATGTGCCGGGTCTGTTTTGTGGCTTTGCGATCATACCGAATAAAGAGCTTCGTGATACATATGTAAAAGCTGTAGAGCATTTAAGATTGCATGTAGCCAGCCTGGGACTGCGTGCCGCACAAGTCGCGTTCTCCGGGCACTGCGATGAATGGTTAAGAGAATTGCGATGTTATCTCATTGGCAACCGTGATTTTTTGGTCGATTATGTGACGAACAAAATGCCAGGAGTGCGTATAACTATGCCGCAAGCAACCTATCTTGCCTGGCTCGATTTCACGCCTTTTGAGCTTTCACCGTCTCCCTGTCAATTTTTCTTTGAAAAAGCAAAGATGGCTTTGAGTGATGGTGCAATTTTTGGTGAAAATGGCAAGGGACATGTGCGCCTCAACTTTGGCACGTCGCGACGTATTCTCAAACAAGGGCTGGATCGCATGGATCAGGCTCTGCGTTCTCTTTAAATAAAAGAGACGGATGGGGGAATCCCATCCGTCAATAGTTTCTTGCTTTTTCGGTAAGGAGTGGGGGCTGCCACCTTCCTATCGTTAGGAGAACGTCTGGATTTCAAAGCCTAACAGTATTACGAAATGCTCTGACCAGTTCAGGGCGTCCCAATCCTACCTTTGGTAAACATTTCAGGTGGTGTCTCGATGGGTACCTCCTTTCTACTATGTATCCATCATACAACGAACAAAAGACGTTTACATTAAAATTACTTTACAAGTTTGTTATAAAAAGTTCAGCTGGGTTCAATTGTTGCTGTAAAGTCTTGTTTTTGTCTGCGATTGAGTAATCTTGAGATCAAGACACCTGCTGGCGCAGCCAGCGCAAATGCAAGCACGGCTGCAATACCCAGACCAATAGCGGCAACGATACCCATCCACAAGAATGCGTATAGAATAGGATCCTCCTTCACAACGGTACCACTCGTGTCAACACAGTGCAGTTCATAAGCGGTACTTGGCTGGGTATTCCCAAACTCATCGATCATAGTGGTTGGATAGGAATAGGATTCGGCTGTGGTTCCGTCTGGACAGATCACAGGTTCAAGCGTTTGCATGGCAAAATTGCTTACGGAGGTAAATCCGCCGACCACCACCCCTGCCGGAAGAAGACAGGCACTAGCCACGCCAAACACAATGATCCAGACAATACAACCAGATAGTGCACCCGTTTTCCTTGGTTTCATGTTTTCTCCTCAGATATGCGAAATCGTAATCATTTTAATGTGCCGAAAGACTTCGGACAAAACATGTATAGTTTATCTTCATCTTCGGCAAAGTAAAAGTGGAGACAATCGGTCATCCTCGATAGCGTGGCGGCTTCACAAACCATCCGAAGCCCATGGCGTCAACTCGCTGAGCAATATGGTGCGGATTGGCGTGTAATCGGGGGCATTTGCTCAGATGAATCGCTTCATCGCCTGCGGTTGAAGGACCGCAAGCGCAACATCCCCGGCTGGCATGGTCAGAAGTGGAGCGAGTGAAGCAGTATTATTCTGCCTGGACATGACATACCCTTTTAATGAAAACTTTTTGAAAGCCAAAATCTATTGTGAGTGAGCGGATTGTGAGATATAATACAAGTTGTCTGACAACTTTGCTTAGGAGAACTCCATGACTACCATCGACCTGACCATCGAAAAATCTCGCCGGGCAAACGCCATCCAGCGAGCCAAAGAACGTAACATCATCATTCCCACGTATGCACAGATGAAGGATCCTTCGAAGATCCCTGCAAAAGTAAAGGATGAATTGAAGAATATCGGGCTTTGGGATATTCATCCACGCAATCTCTTCCGCATCAACTGGCACAATGAACCCATCGCTTCAGGCGGGACCTTCGGCGGGGTCAACTATCTTGAACTTCCGTCCTCGCTGACGGGTGTTCCCGCCCGCATCATTGTCCTGGTGGGGAAGTGGTTCCCGACCGGCGCGCATAAAGTGGGGGCAGCGTTCAGCTGCTTGGTACCGCGGCTGGTCACAGGTCAGTTTGACCCGACCACCCAGAAAGCGGTCTGGCCCTCCACCGGCAATTACTGCCGCGGCGGCGCCTATGACTCCGCCTTACTGGCATGCGAGTCCATTGCCATTTTGCCCGAGGGCATGTCCAAGGAAAGATTCGAGTGGCTCGCAAAGGTCGCCGGTGAAACCATCAAAACCCCCGGTTCTGAATCGAACGTTAAAGAGATCTTCGATAAATGCTGGGAACTTCGCAAGTCTGGTCAGGATCTGATGATCTTTAACCAGTTCGATGAGTTTGGCAATTACCTATGGCACTTTGAAGTGACGGGCCATGCGATGGAAGAGGTGCTCAAGAAGGTTATGGGTCCCAATGACCGTTATCGCGGTATGGCGTCCGCTACGGGTTCTGCCGGTACGATTGCCAGCGGCGATTACATGAAGAACCTCTTCCCCGACAGCAAGATCGTTGCCAGCGAAGCGCTACAGTGCCCCACACTTCTCGAAAACGGATTTGGTTCGCACCGCATTGAAGGCATCGGTGATAAACATGTGCCGTGGATCCACAACAGCAAGAACACGGACATGGTTGTTGCGATTGACGATAATGCGGTTGTCAACATCTCGCGCCTGTTCAACGAAGAGACAGGCCGCGCCTATCTCGTTGAAAAAGGTGTGCCTGAGGCTATTGTGGGTCAGTTGGATCTGCTTGGCTTCTCCGGCATCTCAAACGTTCTCTCAGCGATCAAAGCTGCCAAATACTATGAGATGACTGAGAGCGACATTATGATCACAGTCCTGACCGATTCGATGGAACTCTATCGCTCACGCATTCATGAAATGCATGAAGAATTCGGTCAATACAGTGAACGTGACGCTGCTGCAGATTTTGCCCGCTATCTGCATGGGCAATCCACAGATAACATGCTCGAGCTGCGCTACACTGACCGTCGCCGCGTGCATAACCTGAAATACTACACCTGGGTCGAACAGCAGGGTCGCACCTACGAGGAAATCCAGGAGCAATGGTATGCGCCCAATTACTGGACCGACGTCCAGAAGCAGGCGGATGAAATTGACGAATTGATCGTAGAGTTCAACAAGGAAGTTGGACTGATCTGAGGCACAACCATTAAAAATCGTTTGTGGAAAGTGGAAAGCAGGGAGTAGAATCAGCCCACCACTTTCCACTTTTTATTTCTGCACATGGCTATTTCACCCACATCCCTTGTCCTGGTCTGCCTCCTGCCTATGCCGCGGGATCTAGAGATCGCGCGGCTTCTGGGCTGGTACCGCATCCCGCTCCGCACGGCGCCCAAAGTTGTCGCAGTGGACTACCTGGCTTTCTACCAGCCCTCGGTATTCGGTGAGCGCGGCGGACAAATCGAATACGTCGCCGAACTGCGGGGACACGAACTGACAACACGCGGCGAATTGTTGAAAGATGAGGCGAATCATCCGCGCGCCAGGGAAGAGTACTACAAAATCCAGATCGGGAGATTGGAAAGGTTGAAAGAGCCCATCCCTGCAGAGAAATGGAAACGGATCACCTTTTTGTACACAACAGGCGAATACCTGCTCAGGGCCAGGACATTGAATGACCTCGTTGTGGATGGTGATGAACGAAGCTTATTGTGGCATTCTCTCCGCGAACGAGCGGAGAACCAACAGCTTTACAAGACAGACTTGCCAGACGTGGACATTCCACCAGAAGTCTTGATGGCATTGTTGGGGATCAAGGAACCAAAAGGGGCATACGAGACTGAGGAGCCAAATGATAGCAACTTTGATTAAGGACGGGACTCTCATCACCGCGACCGAAACGTTCGAAGCGGATATTCTGATCGAGGACGAAAAGATCTCTCTCATTGGCAAGGATCTCGGACATCCAAATGCGGAGATAATCGATGCAGCAGGCAAACTCGTGATGCCGGGCGGGATCGATCCTCACGTGCATCTGGACCTTCCAATGTTTGGCACGGTCTCTTCGGATGACCATTACACCGGTCACAAAGCCGCGGCGTTCGGCGGGACAACAACGGTGATGGATTTTGTGGTACTGGAGCAGGATGGTTTCCCGCACTCAGTTGATTTGTGGTTTGAGAAATCTATCAAAGCCGCGGTTGATTATTCATTTCATATGAATCTGACGAGATACGATGAGAAAATTGCTAAAGAGATCCCATTGCTGCGAGAAATGGGGATCACCACTTTGAAAGTATTCACAGCTTATAACGGACGTTTGCGTATTGACGATGGGAGCATTTTCAAAGCGATGCAAATCGCCAGGGACAACGGCATGCTGGTAATGGCTCATTGCGAAAACGGCGATGTGATTGACACGTTGATCGAGCAGGCGCTTGTCGACGGACATACCACTCCCGAATGGCACGCGTTAACGAGACCAGGCTGGGGCGGGGTCGAAGCTACTTTGAGGGTTGCAGGCATGGCGTCCGCGGCAGACGCGAGTGCCTACATCGTCCACATGAACATGGGCGGAGAAGTGGATATGCTGAAGTACGCGCGTGCGCGCGGAGTCAAGGTGATGGGGGAGACCTGCCCGCAGTATCTATTCTTTACGAGAGATGATCTGCGCCGACCGGATGGCGCAAAATGGATCTGTTCGCCGCCGATGCGCACAGCACAGGATAACGCGCGTTTATGGGAAGGGTTGTCAGAAGGAATGCTGCAGACGATTGGCACGGACCATTGCCCGTTCTTTTTTGATGGCACCCAGCCCATCGTATACGAAGGACGTGAGATCGCCATCCCCGGCAAGGAACTGGGGAAGGATGACTTTACAAAAATCCCGAACGGATTACCCGGTATCGAGGACCGCCTGCCTGTACTGTGGACGACTGGCGTACGTTCCGGAAAAATCACTGCGAATCAATTTGTTGCCTACAACAGTACGAACCCGGCGAAGATCTTTGGTCTGTATCCACGGAAAGGCGCGTTGCTGTCTGGCTCCGATGCAGATATCCTGATTTGGAATCCTGAAAAGAAAGTGACTTATGGTGTCGCGCATGCACATCAGCGCACTGACTATAACCTGTATGAAGGCTGGGAATTGACTGGCATGCCTGAAAAAGTTTTCCTGCGCGGTAAGATGCTCGTGGATGGCGAACAATGGTTGGGGAAAGCGGGAGAGGGTCAGTTTTTGAAGCGGGAAGAAGGCGAAGTTTTATAAAAGTAATCATGCCGGGAAATCAACCTGTCATTCACTGTGATGCCCTGGTCGTCCACTGCATGGATTACCGCCTGCAAAAGTTCCTTCAGCCGTGGATCACGGTCCGCTTCGGATACGATAATTTCGATATCATCTCATTGGCTGGTGGTGTTCATGACTATGAGATGGTGCTCAAATACGTCGAGCTTGCAGTGCGGATCCATAGTATCGAAACGGTCTGCCTGATCAATCACGAGGATTGCCGTGCATACGGCCGTGAGGGAACTTATAAACGTCATAAACAGGATTTGTTGAACACCGGATCCAAAATCCATGCTTTATTTCCCGCTCTAAAATTAGAGGCGTTTTACCTTCGTCTGGATGGGACATTCGAATCTATTGAATAGCACACAATCTGCTCCGAGCGCCGTCCTCGGCGACGGGAGTATGAAATTATTGTGTTAGCAACTCTTTCAACCTGGGATGATCAGCATAAACACCGCGATACTTTTCCGGCAATAGCGCCGCGATACGGCACATAATTTCGTCTGTATAGCCCTTAAGAACTTCATCACGATTCTCTCTGGGAAGAGGCGGCAATGTGAACGCCGGTCCCGCTTTGACTGTAATATGGCTGCGCCGGAATCGTTTGAGATTACCGAACAAATTTTTATCTTCTGTGCCTGTGATTGCAACGGGGATAATCGGACGGTCTAATTTGGTGGCAAGATAACTGACGCCCGGCTTTGCTTCGATCAACGAACCTGTGCGGGAACGCGTCCCTTCCGGTGCAATGACCAGAATATTATTCTCTTCCATTAGAGAGATCACTCTGCGGAGGGCTTTAATATCGGCGTTAAATCGATCGATGAAGATGAAGTTGAAATGCCTTCCGATCCAACGGAAAAGACCAACGTTTTGCCATTTTTCTCCGATCATCACGAACATATCCCAGCGGTCGAGCGCATAAAACGCGATGGGAACATCCACAATCCCAAGATGATTGGTGGCAATGACGAAGCTGCTGTCCTTTGGCAGATGCTCATAGCCGCCGACTTCGACGCGGGCAATGAGATTGAAAATGAAGCGGATGAGCCAGCGGATAATATTACGCATGGGTGTTCAACAACTCTTGCAAGCGCGGATGATCTGCATAAGCCCCCCAATACTTTTCGGGGAGACGCGCAGCGATTTGACACATGATCTCATCGGTCGCCTGGCGCATTGCCTCTTCGCGTCTTTTCCCTTTCGGGACCTCAATATAAAGCAGGTCTGCCGCCGTTGCGGTGATCTTTGAGCGGCGGAAATGTTTCAGGTTTTCGATGATGACCCGATCCTCCGTGCCTGTCACCGCGACCGGCAGGACCGGATACCCGCTCTTGCCTGCCAGGAAGGCGACGCCCATCTTGCCTTCCTGCAACGCCTCCGTTTTCGAGCGCGTCCCTTCAGGGGCGATCACCAAAAGACCGCCCTGCTTCATCCGGTCCAGGATCTGCCTTAAAGCGGAATAGTCCGCATCGAAGCGGTTTAACCAAACCGCATTTGCCGCCCGTCCGATCGCCCCATAAAGCGGATGATCCCTGTATTTTTCAGCAACTGGCATGATGATATCTTCACGGTCAAGGATGCACAACAAAGCGGCTGTGTCGAGTCTCCCCAGATGATTTGCGGCGACAATCACATTTCCCGGTGGAAGTTTTTCGATACCTGCGAGTTCAATATCCGCGATGAGCTTCATAAAAAAGCGGACGATGGAGCGCAATGTTCTATATTTCATGCTGGCAATTTTACAATAAAAAAACGTGGCGCCTTGTCGAAGATCCCGCTTTGGCGGGGGCGCCACGTAAAGTGGAAAGTCGTTGGACTTATCTCCACATATAGTCGTTGGAGCTTTTGCCCTTCGATGTGTTCTGTGAGCCATATTTATCGAACATGCGCTGGAAGATCCCCATGTCGCTGGGTGCCATATTAATGATCTCAAAGCCGACATTATAGGTGTTGGGATCCACGTGGTCCGGACGGCACCACTTGCTGCGGGCAACAAACACCATGGAATTCTTCTCGGCGATATCAGGTGTAAGTTGGATTTGCATTCGAAAATCCTGCCCGGCAGGGATCTGTTTGGGGCAATCCAGCCTGAAGCCGCCGGTGCTTATGTCTGTGAGATACCCGATCAGTTGTTTGCTCAGGTCATCCGTAACCTGCACATAATAGGTAAAGTCACGACGTGAAATCTTTCGTTTGTCAGTCATGATGTTCGCTCCTTTCCTTCCGATAAGTATATGACAAGTATAAACAGGATTTCATGGTAATAAAATGACAGAATTGTTAATATTCTGGATGCCTGCCATATTTGGGAGATAGAAATACTCTATCGCCAGATATGGTTTGAATGCTTACCTGCGCTGGAGTAAAATTCGCTTCACTCTGCACCTTGAGTGAATACATTTATGGGAGTATTGCCTTGGAAACAAAACCTGCCTCACGCAAGCCCATCCTGATCTGGTTGATCGCCTCACAGTTATTGGCTCTGGCATCATTAATTTTTTGGCTGGTTGTTGCTGGACTCTCGGTGATGGCATTTGACTCAGGAGTCACTCAGGAAGCCTGGAACTTTTTCATTGCTGTCTGGGCTTACCCGATCTGGCCGATTGGTTTTGCCATCGCGGCATGGATCGCCTATGCTCGCAAAAAGGACAGGCTGGCAGCTGTTCTCACAACATTTACGTTCCTCCCGGTGCTGGTGTTGATCCTCCTCCTCGCGTCGTCAAGCTTTTTGTTTTCGATAGGGCTATAAAAAACTGGGCCCTCGAACCCATTTTTATTCTGCCTTCAAAATATGGGTCAGGATGGTTGCACCTGAACCGCCGATGTTCTGTGTCATGCCGATCTTAGCACCGTCCACTTGGGTTACGCCGCACTCGCCGCGCAATTGCTGGACGACCTCCACGACTTGATACATCCCCGTCGCGCCAACGGGATGCCCGCGTGCTTTCAATCCGCCGCGCGTACAAACGGGCACGCGTCCAGTTGGGCCGATCTCGTTATCGAGTCCGAGTCTCACGCCCTGACCGCGCCCGGCAAATCCGCACGCTTCGAGCGAGAGGGCAGACATGATCGAGAACGCATCGTGCAACTCGAACACATCAATATCCTCCGGTTCCACGTTCGCCATCTCATATGCGCGTTTAGCTGACTGATACGCAGCCGATAGGAACAGCGGATCTTTCCGCGAATGGACAGCCATCGAATCCGTCGCGGAGGCTGAACCTGCCACCGTGATCCGCGGCTTTCCCTTCAACGACGCAACTTTCTCCGCCGGGACGAGCACGACCGCAGCAGCTCCATCTCCGGTCGGTGAGGCATCCAAAAGGTTGATCGGCGTCGCCACCATTGTAGACTTCTCGAATTGGTCTACATTGATCTTCTGATGCAAGCGCGCAAACGGATTATGGATCGCATTTGCATGGGCGTTGATGGAGAAGGGAGCAAAGTCCGCGTGTTTCCAGCCGTATTCGTGCATATAGCGTCGCATGACCAACGCATTGAGACCCACGAACGAAACACCCTGTTCCACCTCGTAATCTGCGTCAGCGGCGGTGGCCAACGCGGCGGTCACATCATGACCGGCTTTATCGGTCATTTTTTCGACGCCGACCACCAGCGCTGATTCGATGTCCCCTGAGGCAACTGCCATCAGCCCGGCGCGCAGCGCTGCCGCCCCAGACGCGCACGCAGCCTCCACTTTGACCGCTTCCTGATGCCAGAGACCGACCCAATCCGAGAAGAAAGCCCCAAGCTGGTTTTGACCGCTGATGAGCGGCGAAAGCATATTTCCGACGAATAAGGCGTTGACCTTTTCCATGCCCGCCTCCTGCAGTGCAGCAAGCGCGGCGTTTCCCCCGATCTCGCGCAGGGACAGGTCCCAGTGCTCGTCGATTTTTGTCTGACCAATACCTAGAATAGCAACTTGTCGCATCGTTTTCTCCGTATCCATTTTAACTGATTTGACTCTCATCTTCTATCAAATAAAAAGGAGCGGCCATAGCCGCTCCTTGTATTACGCTGGTATTGATCTACGGACGATTCTTGTTCTTATCTTTGTCTTTCCCCTTACCTTTATCTTTATCCTTATTGTTGCCTGTTCCGTTTTCCTGTTCGGCGGTTCCATCATCTGTTGCGTTACCCTCTGCGTGTCCAGAGACAATCATGCCGAGGTTCTTTTTGTCCTTGCCAAGCGCTGCCTTTTTGAATTGCCCCCAGTTCGTGGGGGTGGAGCCATCCGGCAGAACAAACGCGCTGTAGTCGCCACTCTCTTTGGCTTCAAGAATCATGCCCGCCGTGGACGGATCGCCATTGAGTTCCTGCGCCATCCACATTGCCTGTGCGATGACACCAAACCCCAAGCCATCTTCGTGATAGGAATTCACTACACTTGCATCCTCGCCAAAGAAGGAAGCCAGCAATGCAGCGATGGGATGAAAGGTTTCTTCTACAGGCTCTTCGTCAGGAATGACGGTGGTTGAATCGATTTCCACGATTTGTCCAATTTGGTTCTCATCCACAACCGGTTCCTGTGTGGTCGGATCCAATGTGACCAATCCAAGCGCCACAGCTGTATCAACACTGAGACGAACCGTCTGCGTTGTCCCCTGGTCATCCAGCAGGGTGAGGACGACCGTGGTTACTCCATTTGCATCGGTCTCCGTGGTAATACTTTGTACCGTGCCAGTGATAGGAGTTGTATCCTGTGTTTGTGGGGCGGCAGCCACGTTGCCAACCTGCGCGAACAAAACAGCGAGAACCAATAGCATGCTTGCAAGCAATTTTATGTTAGACATTTAATGCTCCTTTCTGAACAGCTCTTTCCATTCTACATAAAATACCGCCAAATAAACTTTCAGGGCTGTAAGCGGTACGAATGACCTAGAGTAGTACTCCAATCCTATTTTGTTTCGGTGTGGTTGCCCTGTTTTCAAGCCAATTATGACAATTTCGCTCATAAATTTCTCAAATGATTTATACTTGCAAAAAATCCAGCCCATTCACTTGTCAGGGATGATCAAAATGGAACATCAAGTTTGGAAGGAAAACCTTTTGGAAGCGGTGACACAATTGGGGGAGGAGGGCCGCCAGGCGGTGGAATTCCTGCGAAGGCGTCGTACGCAGATCGGTTTCAAACAGGTGCGCCCAAGCATCGGGGCGTTTTGGACCATCTTCGGAAATATCCATTTGAATTCCCGTTATTACACTTATGAGACGGCGGTTGATGATCTGCGCATCAAAACCCTGATCATCCATGAAGCCCGCCATTTACAGCAGGGACTCATCACGGCGCTATCTGTGTATGGCGAGCTGGATGCCTGGCAGCTGGAGTTTGCGGTTTATCACCGCATAACAGGGAACTATCCGAGTTCTGCCATTGCTGAGTTGATGACGTTGCCATTGGCATATAATCGCACGGTTTTGAAGGAAGCAGCTTGCCTGATGCAAACTTACGCTGGGAAAGGTTATCGCGTCGATTTGCTTCCCTTGTTTCCGCTGCCTCTGGAAATCAGATATCGGATAACCAGACAGTGAGATCATTTATCTGCTGCGTTGGGTGGAAACGATTTCTCATTCTCATGCTGTTTCTGTGATCTTCTACATTCTGTTAATATGACAACCCCCTATGCCAGTGGGGCGCTCAACCCACGCGAGAAAATGGGAAATTTGATTGTATAATTCCAAATTGTCAGCATACCTTAACGAGGAGCATGCAATGAGAAAATGGTTTAAGGCGCAGAGATCGCAACTAGGATTGGCTGGCTTGGGATTGGGAGTCTTTCTTCTACTTGTGGTCATGGTTCTCTCTGCAACACCTGCTGAAGCAGCGCCTCAATCCCAGGGTGATCAGCCCACAGACGAAGCTTGTCTGGCATGTCATCAAGAGGAAGGTATGAGCGCTCAGATCGGGGGAGAGCCAGTTCCCATTACGATCGATCCGGGGGCATTCGAAGCCTCTGTACATGGAACGGAAAATATCGCCTGCGTGGATTGTCATACAAATATAACAGGTTTTCCACACCCACAGGTGGTAGCCGGCAGTCCGCGCGATTTTTCGCTGCAACTGTACCCCACCTGCCAGCAATGCCATGTTGAGCAGTACGCAAACACATTGGATAGCGTCCATCAACGTGCGTTTGCTGCAGGAAATAAAAATGCTGCGGTTTGCACGGATTGCCATAATCCTCACACTCAGATGCGTCTGACAGATGAAAATACAGGCCAACTGTTAGCGGATGCCCGGGTTGCGATTCCACAAACCTGTGCGCAGTGTCATAGCACGATCCATGAAACCTATCGGCAAAGTGTACATGGGTCAGCACTTGCGGAGGAAGGCAATCAAGATGTCCCGACGTGTATTGATTGCCACGGCGTCCATAATATTGGCGATCCTAACACAAACAGTTTTCGGAATAGCACGCCTTTTCTCTGTGCCACCTGTCACACCAACGAGACGCTCATGCAACCATATGGTATCTCAACCAATGTGTTGAATACCTATGTCGCTGACTTTCACGGCACGACTGTAAAAATGTTCGAAGAGAATTTTCCCGACCAGCCGACAAACAAGCCGGTCTGCACGGATTGTCATGGCGTTCATGACATCATCAGAGTTGACGATCCGAATGCAGGCATTCTCTTCAAGGATAATCTGTTGGTCAAATGCCAGCAGTGTCATCCCGACGCGACAACAGCCAGCTTCACCGATTCCTGGTTGAGTCACTATGAGCCCAGTCCTCGAGCCTGGCCGCTTGTATTTTTCGTCAATCTGTTCTACTCGATCTTTATTCCACTGGTTTTGGGAGGCATGATCTTGTTTGTGCTCACCGATATTTATCGCAGGTTTATTGCGCGCCGCCCACCCGTTGCGCCTGTCGCGGAAGGAGAGACGCACGAATGAGCAACACACCCGCTACTACCGTCCGTACCTACGAACGCTTCCCACTCGCCCGCCGTATTGAGCATTGGGTGATGATGCTCTCGTTTACCACGCTGGCGATTACCGGTCTGCCGCAGAGGTTTTCTTCGTCTCCAATTTCGATTGCTTTTGTAGGGATGCTTGGCGGCATCGAAGTCCTTCGGACCATTCATCATATCGCTGCGGTCGTGATGATGCTTGGCACGGCCTGGCATCTCCTTGTCTTTGGTTATCTATCCTATGTGCGCCGGACGCGCTTCACCATGCTTCCCACCTTGCAGGACATGAAGGATGGCTGGCAGGCGCTCATGTATAACATCGGGCGCGCCAAGACTCCGCCGCAGATGGGACGTTACACCTTTGAAGAAAAAATGGAATACTGGGCATTCGTGTGGGGCGCCATCATCATGGGTGCGACCGGCTTCCTGATGTGGAACCCGATCACGACGACAAGATTCCTGCCCGGCGAAGTGATCCCGGCTGCGAAAGCTGCGCACGGCGGCGAAGCCCTGCTGGCTGTCCTGGCGATCATTGTCTGGCACATGTACGGTGTGCACATCAAGCGCTTCAACCGGTCCATGTTTACCGGCAAAATGACGGAAGAGGAAATGCTTCACGAGCATCCACTTGAGCTGGCGGATATCAAAGCTGGCATGGCAGAACGTCCGCTGGATGCGGTAGCGCTCCGGAAGCGCCAGAGAGTTTATCTGCCGATCGCGGGCGTTCTGGCTCTCTTTATGCTGCTCGGGGTCTATGGGTTCGTCAACGCCGAGCAGACAGCCATAACTACTGTGCCGCGCCAGGAGCCGACCGTAGTTGTCTTCGTGCCGTGGACACCGACTCCCGCACCGACCCAAACGCCGACGGTTCCGGCCACAGAGACTCCGCTCCCCACAGCTTCTTCAACAACGGGTCCCGAGGGAACACCCGACTCCACGCCATCGACCCCAGCTGTCGCCTCAGACCTGACCTGGGACAATTCAATCGGCGAGTTAGTACAGACAAAGTGTTCCACCTGTCACGGTGCGAGTGCTTTGGGAGGCTTGAACCTTTCCACCTATGCCGATGCCATGGCGGGCGGGGCCTCAGGTCCGGTTATTATCCCCGGAGACAGTGCCAACAGCCTGATTGTTACTGTCCAACAGGAAGGAAATCATCCCGGTCAATTAACACCTGAAGAACTTGCTCAACTCATTGAGTGGATCGACGCTGGCGCACTCGAAAGGTAAATTTGAGTTTGAAAGGCGGGAGCATGCTCCGGCCTTTGTTTCACCGCACCACCGAATCCTTTGGATGCCGTATCGTACTGGAGGTAACAATGAAGAAATTAAGAGAACGCCTGGCAAGGTTTTTCTTCCCCGCGCCCGGTTCTCCTCGTTGGGTATTGATATTGCCATATGCAGTCCTGGGTGTGCTGACGATGTTTGTGATTGCTGGTGGTGTCTATGGCTGGGAATACTCCAACTCACCGGAATTTTGTGGGACAGCCTGTCATACGATGCCTCCACAGGACACTGTTTATAAGCAATCCCCTCATGCCAATGTTACCTGCGAAGAGTGCCATATTGGGCGTGCCTCTTTTGGCAATCAGCTTATGCGTAAATCGCAAGGACTCAAAGAGACCTACTACCAAGTCTTTAAACTCTATGAGTTTCCTATTCGTGCAAAAGCCCTGCGTCCTGCCCGTGATACCTGCGAGAAGTGTCACCAGCCTGAAACGTTTTCTGATGATAGTTTACGGGTCCTTTCACGGTTTGCTGATGATCTTCATAACACCCAGAGCAAAATTTATCTCATTATGAAGACTGGTGGAGGAGCCAAACGTGAAGGCTTGGGACGCGGCATCCACTGGCATATTGTCAATAAGGTGGAATACTACCCGGCTGACGAGTTAGATCAGGAAATTCCCTATGTCCGTGTTTACAACGATGACGGGACGACAACCGAATATGTCGATGTTGAATCTGGCTTTGACGCGGCAACGATAGATGAAGCCCAGTTGGTTACGATGGATTGTGTAACCTGTCATAACCGTATAACGCATGAATTTTCATTTCCTGAAGAATCGATCAATGTGGCTATGGCACGCGGACAGATCAGTCCAGAAATTCCGGAGATTCACAAAAGAGCGGTTGTAACACTTTCATTCGAATACGATTCGCGCCAGGCAGCCTTCGAAGCCCTGGATGGGCTGGAAAACTACTACAAGAATACCGACTATTATCCCGGTCATGAAGAACAGATCAGCTCTGCCATCCAGGCTCTGAAGGATATTTACGACCGCACGGCGTTCCATGAGCAGGAAATTGATTGGACTACTTATCCAAATAATCTTGGTCATATCAATTCTCCCGGCTGTTTCCGTTGCCATGATGGAAAGCATCTCGATGATCAGCAGCAGGCCATTCGTCTTGAGTGCAATGTCTGTCACTCGATCCCTGTCGTTGCCGGGACCGATGATTTTGTCACCAATATCGAGATCAGCAGCGGACCGGAGCCCGAGTCACACCTAAACCCGAATTGGATTAGCCTTCATAACGAGACGTTCGGTCCATCCTGTTCCGCCTGTCACACCATGGAGGACCCCGGAGGTATAAGCAATACTTCCTTCTGTTCCAACTCGGCTTGCCACGGAAGTGTATACACCTTCGCCGGATTTGACGCTCCCAAACTCCGTGAGATACTGAAAGAACAACTACCGCCGCCTGAACCCACTGATGAATCGTTGATATCAGACGGTGACCCAACATTTGAAAGGTATGTGGGTCCGCTCTTTGCGATCAAATGCACAGATTGCCATGGTGACCTGGCTACGGGTGGGCTTAACATGTTGACCTATGAAGACTTGATGGATGGTAGTTCAAATGGCCCCGTAATTGTTCCAGGTGACTCGGCCAACAGTGTTCTGTTTCAAGTTCAAAGTGCAGGAGGGCACTTTGCCAACTTGACCGCGGAAGAGTTGGAAATTATCAAACAATGGATCGACGCAGGCGCCCCTGAAAATTGAAAATCCAATGTGCGAATCTCGAAAAGAGAAAACGCGCTCGATAAAGAGCGCGTTTTTTATTTCTACACGAGGCATCAAATCTAATCCAATAATATCTTATTTGGTTATGACAATGTGCATTACGATTAATGACTTTCAATACTCGACCTTGTATGTGAATAATGTCACAATAAGAAAGCTAGGTGGGGTAGATTGAATCGGCGCGTTCGAAAGTGAACGCTTGGGTCTGGCTTAATGTGCCATTGGGTGGTGTACAGGCAAGGATGATTGGAGGGATGATGCCCCACATGACCGACGAAAGGGTCCGGGCGGGTTTGGTTCGTGAGGAAGACCTTTCTCTGCTACATGAAGTAAGCATG
>DATKED010000031.1:0-5269 GCA_035512375.1 Anaerolineales bacterium | reverse complement strand
TCGTTCATAGCATATTCTCATAATTGCATAACAGGATTGTAAGCCCTAAAAGTACTATTCCTCTTGCAGTTTTTTCCATTAGCAGTAAAATATGTACAAGTCTGAGAGTGGTTCTCAGCACAAACATTTATTCACGAAAGGATTAATCTCATGTTATTCGCTCCGAAGGAAAAAGGTCAAGGTTTGGTTGAGTATGCGATCATTCTCGCTCTTGTCGCTATCGTCGTGATCGCCGTCATGCGTCTGCTCGGACCCAAGATCGGCAATACTTTCAGCACCATCAACAGCTCCCTGCCGTAATATCGGGCCCTGAGCAAACACTTAGAGGACTCTGTCTAAAGACAGAGTCCTACTTTTTTACCAGATGAATATTAGCGTTTTGGGGTTATACTATATAATATTTGTAACCCAAGACCTGCCAAGGTAGGCGGCAGAGCAGACACAAGAGAGGAGAACTACCCTATGCGTCGCGGACGGATCCTTATATTCCTCGTACTGATCGTTGTGGTTGGTCTGGCATTGCTTTATTTCGCTTTGACCCAGTTTGGGGGGGTGACTATCCAACCAACAGAGGTGCCCCTTACCCAGGTTTATTTTGCTAGGCAAAACATTCCGCAAGGGACAACCATAACTCAAGAAATGCTTGATACATTTTCGATCCCGCCTGAAAATGTAGCTGAGGTAATGTTTACGGTTGGCGAGGAAGGTGCTCTGGTAGGTCAGGCTGCTCGACTTTCTTTGGATCAGGGCGTGATTATCACTTCCTCAATGGTTGGTACTGGGCCAGCAGAGATTGCTGGACCAGCCTGGGCTGTTCAGATTCCCTCTGGCATGGTAGCGGCAGCCATTCCCACAAATCGTCTTTCACTGCTTGGTTATGGCGTAAATG
This sequence comes from Anaerolineales bacterium, assembly GCA_035512375.1. GTDB lineage: Bacteria > Chloroflexota > Anaerolineae > Anaerolineales > Villigracilaceae > Defluviilinea. Next base: position 4,380 of record DATKED010000031.1, on the reverse strand, counting down.
ATGGGGCGCATGTTAATGTAAATGCTTGTATGCTTTTTGTAGATGTAGACCCGGCGTTCCAGGCTGCGCTTCCGAATTTCACCTCAGTTTTGACTGGTACAGGCTTTTTGCCTGATACATTGCCTGTTTTGTCAGTGGCAGCGATCAGTGGGGAGCTGCCCTCTAGGCAGGGGCGAGTGGAGCTTGATCCTACACTTCAACAGCCTTTCTATGCTGTACCATCTGAGCCCCAAAGACCGCGTTTGGTTTGTCAAATGATCTTGCAAGATGTGGTCGTGTTGAAACTGGGTAACTTTGACCTGCAAGCCCCTTCCACAGATCCCAATGCAACGCCTTCTCCAGTTCAGGCTCAACAACAGGGGAACCCTGATATTGTGACGTTGATGGTGAATCCACAGGATTCGATTTCTTTGAATTACTTTGTTTATAGTGGCGCGATCCTCAATTTGTCCTTGCGAAATCCCAATGACACTTCTCGGTTTGCTGCCGAATCCACTACGCTGACCAGTTTACTGACGCAGTACAATATTTCACTCCCTTCCAAGCTGCCATATGCATCACAACCCAGAATTGACATATTGACTCCTCCAATATTGCCCAATGATGGTGTTACAGTTCAGCCTCAGCCGCAGCAATGACAAGTTTGACTTCTTGAGGTAATTATTCGGAATGCCTACTGGTGAAAAGATTCGCGTCATGATCGTTGATGATGTTTCCGAAACAAGGGAAAATGTTCGGAAGCTGTTGCAGTTTGAGTCTGATGTTGACGTTGTTGGTGTTGCCCGGACCGGGAAAGAGGCGATCCAGCTGTCGCAGGATTTGAATCCAGATGTGGTTTTGATGGATATCAATATGCCCGACATGGATGGGATCTCTGCAACGGAGGCTATCCGTGCGAAGCAACCTGCAGTTCAGGTTGTCATTCTTTCTGTGCAGGGCGATCAAAATTACATGCGCCGGGCGATGTTGGCTGGCGCACGAGATTTTCTTACCAAACCGCCTATGGGTGATGAGTTGATCTCTGCAATCCGCCGAGCGGGAGCCATGGCGCAAACGGAACGATCAAAAAGTGTTCAGGTGCAGGTGGCTCCGATTTCCGGAAATGCAGGGTCTGTGATCGCTTATGGGGGACCCAAGGGAAAAATTGTAACCATCTATAGCCCGAAAGGCGGCACTGGCTGCACCACTTTGGCCGTCAATCTTGCACTCACGCTCAACAATGAAGATACGCGTGTCGCGCTGGTAGACGGTAATCTTCAGTTTGGTGATGTTGCTGTATTCATAAACGAACAAGGCAAAAATACCATCATCGATCTTGCTCCTCGCGCAGAGGAATTGGATCCGGAAATCGTAGAAGAAGTCATGCTTAAGCATGCCGCCTCTGGCTTGCATGTTCTCGCAGCACCAAGCCGGCCAGAGTACGCTGAAAAGGTCTCCAGCAACCAATTTGCGCGAGTGCTCGAATATTTGAGGCAGATGTATGCGTACGTGATTGTTGATACATCTTCTATTCTTACCGATGTTACGCTTTCGGCGATCGATGTTAGCGATCTGGTGGTACTGGTGACGACCCAGGATATCCCTTCCATTAAAAATTGCCGTCTCTTCCTGGACCTTTTACAGACGCTTGGTATTGAACGGGATCGTATTCTTTTTGTCATGAATCGCTATGACAAACGGATCAATATCACGCCAGATAGAGTTACGGAAAATCTTAAGCAGGAAGTTGTTTCGATTATTCCCCTCGATGAGCAGACCGTTACAAAGGCCGTCAATCGCGGTGTGCCATTTGTATTGGACAGCAAAAATCAGCCTGCGGCGCGAGGAGTGTTCTCTCTTGCAGAAAATGTACGGGCTCGTGTAGCAGCCCAGGAGTCGGCTGAAGAACCGAATCGTATTGGTAGACGGTAGATCGCTAAAGTAATCTTTATATCAGCACGAGCTAAAGGATAATGCAAGATGTCTCTATTAAAACGAATTGAACAAGGACAAGGCGGTAATTCTTCTCCTGGTCAATCATCTGAAAACCAGGGAGGAGAAGGTTCTCGCCTATCATCTTTACAGGCGCGCCGGGTGAATGCCCCGACCACTTCTCCTCAGGCTGGTTCTTATTTTGATCTTAAGACTCGCGTTCAAAATAAGCTTCTTTCCGAGTTGGATCCCTCCATGGATATCACACGGACTGACGAGGTGCGTCGAACAATTCAGGATCTGTTTGAACAAATCCTTGCGGAGGAAAACATCGTTCTTTCACGTCCCGAGCGTGCACGTCTGTTCGAACAGATCGCTGCAGAAATCTTGGGTCTAGGTCCCCTGCAACCCCTTCTGGAAGATGACACCATTACAGAAATCATGGTGAATGGCGCAAAGAATATTTATATCGAGCGTAAAGGCAAGGTTCATCGAGTTCCGGTGACGTTTGAGAACAATGACCACGTTATGCGAATTATTGATCGCATTGTCGCGCCCCTTGGCCGTCGCATTGACGAATCGAGTCCATATGTGGACGCTCGTCTGCCTGATGGTTCTCGTGTAAATGCAGTGATCCCTCCTATTTCTCTGGTGGGACCTGTCCTAACCATTCGTAAGTTTTCACGCAACCCCATTACTGTTGAGCAACTGATCCAGTTTGGGTCGGTTACACAGGAAGCGATTCAGTTCCTCAAAGCATGTGTTGAATCCAGGCTGAATGTGGTTATCTCTGGTGGTACTGGCTCGGGGAAGACCACGCTTCTGAATGTCCTTTCCGGATTTATCCCCTCGGATGAACGTATTATCACAATTGAAAATGCGGCTGAGTTGCAGTTGCGCCAGGAACACGTGGTGACATTGGAGTCCCGCCCGCCAAATATTGAAGGCCGCGGAGAAATAACAATTCGTAACCTTGTCGTAAATGCTCTCCGCATGCGCCCCGAACGGATCATCGTGGGCGAGATCCGTGATGAGGCAGCACTGGATATGCTGCAGGCGATGAACACTGGTCACGATGGTTCCATGACGACTTTGCATTCCAATGGACCGCGCGATACTTTGTCTCGTCTTGAAACCATGACTCTGATGGCAGGTATGGATTTGCCGTCGCGAGCCATCCGTGAGCAGGTGTCTTCGGCAATAGATTTAATTTGTCATCAGGAACGCATGCGGGATGGCACGCGTAAGATCACCAACCTTACAGAAATCAGTGGCATGGAAGGCGAAGTCATTACCATGACCGATGTCTTTGTTTTTGAGCAGACCGGCGTTGAAAATGGTCAGATTGCGGGCCGTCTGCGTCCGACCGGGTTGCGTCCCAAGTTCATGGACAAAATTGAGGCTGCCGGTATTAATTTGCCTCCATCCATTTTCGGTATTGGTGAGCGTCGCCGCTATTAAGGTACTGATTTGATAGGATTGCTCAAATGAACCCCATAATTTTGCTAGGAGGTGGCATCCTCATCCTGTTCCTCCTGATTATAGGCGTGATCGTCTCCATAACCAGCGAGCGTTCACTTGTCGAGCAGCGCCTTGGGCGTTTTCTGGAGGATGAAAAAGCTGAGCCTGAGGGCGAAGCTGGGGGCTCGATCATCACAGAGTGGCTTAACCGTAGGGTGGCAACATCATCCAGGGGGGATCGGATTGCGCGCGAGCTGGCGCGCGCTGATCTCAAGTTTAAAGTGGCGGAATATTATGCCCTGGTCTTCATATCTACTGTTGTGGTGGCATTTATAGCATATTTGATCCAGCCCAATATTGTTTCAGCGCTCATTGGCGCGGTGATCGGGCTAGTTCTCCCTCGTTTTTACGTGAAGCGTCAACAAACAGTGAGACTGAATAAGTTCAATGAGCAGTTGAGTGATATGTTGAATCTGATGGTGAATGGCTTGCGCGCAGGTTATTCCACGATGCAGGCCCTGGAAGCCGTAAGCCGTGAACTGCCGGCTCCCATTTCTGATGAATTCCACCGCGTAGTACAGGAAATGCAAATCGGCATTCCTATGGAAAAGGCGCTGGATAATTTGCTGCGTCGTATTCCCAGTGACGATTTGGATTTTGTCATTACAGCAATTAATGTCCAGCGGGAAGTGGGTGGCAACCTTTCCGAAATTCTGGACATCATCTCATTTACCATCCGGGACCGAGTCAGGATAAAAGGTGAGATCCGCGTGATGACCGCGCAAGTTCGAACATCTGGAGCAGTCCTGTCAATGATCCCGGTGTTCTTAACGCTGGCTTTGTGGTTTGTCAGCCCGGAATATATTGGGAGCTTCTTTGATCGCGGACCCCTATGCGGCTGGAGCGCGGTGATTACCGTTGTTTTTATGATTGCACTGGGTTACTTTGTAATGATGAAAATTGCCGATATCGAGGTGTAAGATGGCTCTGATTATTGTTGCTGGAATT
>DATKED010000030.1:0-8649 GCA_035512375.1 Anaerolineales bacterium | reverse complement strand
ATCCTGAAGTTGATCCTTTCAAGATGAGCATCGCCGAATTTTCACTTTGAACTAGCACCATTGGTTAGTACATGTCCAGCAGTTTCTGGACATCTTCGGGATTGGTAATCTGACCGGCAGTGGCGCCAGTGGCGGGCGGTTCAGTGAAGAAACGGGTCGAGGGCTGATCCCATTCGCGGCCAAAGCCTCGGATTTCGCGCGTCCAATATAGCCGGGTCAGGTTCCAGATGCGCTCATCGGTCGCCTGCATATCGTCCCAGGAACGATGGATCCCGGTAATCGCCTCCAGCAGGGGCACGTACAAATCGCGGTCAATACCCAGTTCCACCCATTGCAGGCGGCAGGCGCCGAGCACGTCGAACATTGGGCGGAAATTTTGCAGCCAGATGACACGCGCCACTTTTTCAGGCACAACCTTGTCGCGCCCCACCTCGAGATCATAAGTAATGGCCCAGGCGCGGTTGTGATGTGCACCCACGTCACAGGTCATGTACGAGATCCGCATGGCGGTGGCATTGTGAGTGGCATACGCGGACTGCTCCATGCCCTTGATATGGACGGCATACTTGTCGGTGCCTTTTCCAACCCTGGCAGAAGCGCGCTTCGTGCCTTCGGACAGCAGTTGGCCCAGGTTGCCTTCGCGGTGGGCAATCTTCCTGATCGCGGCGAAGACGGCCTCAGCATTGCCGAAACGCATTTCGAGTCCATCCGTGTCCTCCAGCGTGAGGGCGCCTTTTTCGAAGGCTTCCATCGCCCAGGCGATGCAGCCGCCCGCCGAGATCGTGTCGATGCCAAAATCGTCGCATAACAGGTTGGCCTGCGCCACATCCGAAATATCGGTCAGGCCGCAACCCGAACCCAGCATCCCTATGGTTTCATATTCGGGGCCTTCCACTTCGGTCTTGTACTTCTTTATGTTACTGTACTTTCCGCACGGGCAGGGGCAGCCGAAACAGCCCTTGTCGGTGATGACGATCTGTTCACGCATGACGGGACCGTAGAGGGTTTTACCGCCCTCGAATGAACCGGCCTGGAAGTTGCGGGTCGGCAGTGCACCAACTTCGTCACACCACGAAACGACAATGGTCGTGCCGTAGCGCGTCCATTCGGCCAGGTTATCTGCGTCTTTGCAGGCTTTGTATAACGCCTTGCCAGCCCTGACGTAGGCATCCTTGTCGGCAACTGAGACCGAACCGGTGCCGTGCAGGGCGATCGCCTTGAGATTTTTGCTGCCCATCACCGCACCGACGCCACCGCGCCCGGCCTCGCGCCCATAATCATGGTTGATGGAGGCGTATAGCACCTGGTTCTCGCCGCCAATGCCGATGGCCGCAATCTGGAATTCCTCACCAAACTGCATTTTCATCGCAACTTCCACGTCGATTGCGCCTTGGCCCAGGTACGAAGATGCGTCACGCAGCTTGACCTGTTTATCGTCAATGAAGAGATAGACCGGCTTCTCGCTCCTGCCTTCCAGGATGATGCTGTCCAATCCGGCATATTTCATCTCGGCGGTGAAGTGACCGCCCATCGAAGCCGAGGCATACCCACCCGTCAGAGGCGATTTGGTCGTCCAGTCGCATTTACCGCCGCCCGGCGCGAGCATGCCCGAAAGCGGACCGGTCGAGATGATGAGTTTGTTTTCCGGGCCAAGCGGGTCCGCGTGAACAGGGACTTCTTTGGTCAGGAAATAAATGCCAAAGCCGCGCCCACCGATAAAATCACGGGCAACCTGCTCGGGAGTGGCTTCGCGGGTGATCTGACCCGTGGTTAGGTTGACGCGCAGAATGGTTCCACCGTATCCGTTCATATTTGCCCCCTACGCCTTTTCCGCAATCCATAACGCGCTTGTGCCGCATACTTTCACACAATCGCCGCACAGGTCGCATTCCCAGGCTGTGTTCTCGACCAACTCTGCCCGCATGAACATCACACCCTCAGGGCATTCGGGTACACAGGCGCCGCACATGATACAGTCTTCCTGCACCACATAGTAAGCGCCTTTATCGTTTTGCTGGATGCAACTCACCGGGCAGACTTTCGCGCAGTCGCCGCATTGTGTGCAGACCTTTACTTCATACACACCTGGCGCTGGGAAATGGGGTTCGATGATGAGGGCTGCCATCTTCGGGTTGCTCACCCCGAACAGGTTCAGCGAGCAAGCCACTCGGCAGGCGTTACAGCCAGAGCATTTGGAATGATCCGCATATAGCTGCATATGAGCTCCTTTTATGGATATCAGACTTATTACAGCATATCCCACTTTGTGCGAAGAAAATAGCGTCATTTATCATTATCCGTTTTGACATGCGTCCTGAGAATTTCCTGAAGGGGAATTTACCCTATCTCTACGGATGGATTCACTTCACAGCGACTGTTCACGCGAAATAATATTGACCCGGTTAGGGCTGGAGGATGCAAGCAGCAAAGTATCAATCAGGACTGGTTTGACTCCAGCCTGGTTATCTTGCTGCAGAACGAGGCTGCCAACTCCCAGCGGTCGAGATCTGTTTTGATTACGCTTCTCATAGCCAGGCCGCCAAGCTGTGCCTCACAAGAGAAGTTGCTCAAGGTCGGCTACGTAACTGAACAAACTGGCGTTGAAGCTTACACGTATAAGGATGTCGGCTGGATCAGCCAGCAAATGGAAGCTCTCGGCCTACTCCGAAAAATCAGCAGAAGTTTGTACGCACGATGATGAAGGACAAAGATATTGGCACGGGCTGGCTCCGTTTTTTTCAATACAATCGTGGCGCATGATCTCAACAGCTTTGGAAGAAACCGCGAACTTCGACAACCGGATGCTTGATTTTTTCTTCCGTCCTTTGGTAAAATGCTGTTGAAATGTTGCAGGATTGAGTTTTGCTTTCCACAGGCTCTGCCATGCACGATGGCGGGGGGATCCATTCGTTCATTCCGTTTCCGTTTAATTAAATCGAATTTCACATTTTTGCCGGGCAGATACTGAATCAAATTGATCTCTCTCTATGGAGAATGGAAAGGGTCAATTTTTTGTTATGCGGTTTTGAAGCATTCGCAGGGATCCAACGACCGAATACTGAATTCTCCAACCAGAAAGAATGATCAGAGGAATATCGTGGAAGAAATATCTTTAACGAACCAAACAAGCTCAAAGCACACTTTGGAGCAGGCAATTGCCGTCCGCAGGGCATTTGCCATCATCTCGCATCCAGACGCCGGCAAGACAACCTTGACCGAAAAACTTCTTTTGTATGGCAATGCGATTGAACTGGCGGGCAACGTGCGCGCGAAGCGTAACCAGCGCAGTACAACCTCAGACTGGATGGCAATGGAGCGCGAACGCGGTATCTCCATTTCGTCCACCATCCTTCAATTTCCCTATAAGGGCTTCGTGATGAACCTGCTCGATACACCCGGTCACCAGGATTTTTCCGAAGACACCTACCGGACGCTGTCAGCAGTGGATAGCGCCGTGATGGTGCTGGATGCCGCCAAGGGCATCGAGCCGCAAACCAGAAAACTCTTTGACGTTTGCCGCCAGCGCGGCATCCCCATCTTTACGTTCATCAACAAGCTGGACCGCCCGGCCCTCCATCCCATTGAATTGCTGGACGAGATCGAATCCATTCTGGGCATGCAGGCTGCTCCGATAAACTGGCCGATCGGAGACGGTGACAAGTTTCGGGGCGTATATGACCGGCAGGCAAAAGGCGTTTACCTGTATGAACGAACGACGCGCAACGAAAAGATTTCCCCCGAGGAATTCGTGACTTTGGATAAGCTTTACAGGCAAATGCTATTCACGGATATGGAGTACAGAATGATCAAAGACGATATCCAGCTTTTGGATGGACTCGGCATTTCATTTGACCCTGCCCGCCTGCTGGAGATGAAACAAACGCCTGTCTTTTTCGGCAGCGCCCTGACGAACTTCGGCGTGCGTTTGTTTTTGGACTCGTTCATAGAACATGCCCCGCCTCCCCAGCCGTATGTCAGCGAACGCGGTTCGGTTTCCCCGGACCACCCTGATTTTTCCGGGTACGTCTTCAAAATCCAAGCCAACATGAATCCCAAGCATCGCGATAGTGTCGCGTTCGTTCGCGTTTGTTCTGGTCGTTTTGAACGCGGCTTGAATGCTATGCACGCGCAAAGCGGGAAAGCGATCCGATTGCTGCGCCCATATAAACTTTTTGCGAACGAGCGCGAAATCGTGGATGAAGCGTTCCCCGGTGATGTGGTTGGGATTCCCAACAATGGCAGTTTAGGTATCGGAGACACACTTTATGTTGGTGAGCCTGTCCGTTTTGCTTCCATGCCGCATTTCCCGCCTGAGCATTTCGCCCTATTGAAAAACTCTGATTTGAGCAAGCAGAAACAATTCACCAAAGGCTTACGTCAACTGGAAAAAGAGGGGGGAGTTCAGGTATTCTATAACTTGAATGCGTTCAAACGTGAACCCATCCTAGCTGTGGTGGGACAGTTGCAATTCGATGTGGTGCAGGCCAGGCTCGAGATGGAGTACAACGTTCCTACAGAACTGGAACGCTTGCCCCATACCCTCGCGCGCTGGGTCGAAGGATCGGATAAGGCTGTCAATAGTCTGCCGGTGCGCACAGAAGTTCTGCTGGCGCGAGACTCCGAGAATCGCAAGGTCGTGCTGTTCGCTTCTCTCTTTTTACTAAAATACTATTCTGAAAAATACCCCGAAGTGATTTTCAAAGAAATGGGTTGATAGGTTTTGCACAAGTGCGGACTTTCGATCGGACTTGTCTTTCTCCGCCATACTTGTGGAAAGATGGACGCTATAGCAGGATTGTGTTTCAACAAGTGTGAAAACGCTGTAGGATGACGCCCGCCAGGCGAAGGAGATCGTATGAATAAATATAATGTCGTCGAGGGATTCACCCGATGAGCGACATCGGCACCAGAAAGAACCAGGATCCTGAACAGGATGCTCTGGAAAGGGAGCGCTCTGAGCTGCTCCAGCGCCTGGAGGACTGGCTGGAAGTGCCGATGCTGATTCTCGCCTTTGTGTGGCTGGCACTGCTTGTCGGGGAACTGATCTTGGGCGAGAGTCTTGCCTTTGAGATTATCGGGACGATCATCTGGGCTATCTTTATCCTCGATTTTGCCGTGGAATTCATCCTCGCTCCTGACAAGGTTCCATACCTCAAAGGTAACTGGCTGACCGCCATCTCATTGCTGATACCAGCCTTGCGTATCTTCCGCATCTTCCGGGTGTTTCGGCTGCTCCGGGTCTCCCGTGTCGGGCGAGGGTTGCGTCTGTTCCGCGTTGTCAGCTCGCTGAACCGCGGTATGCGCGCGCTGGCCGCGAACCTGCAGCGCCGGGGCTTTGGCTACGTGATCGCCCTCACGGTGCTGGTCGTTTTCGCTGGCGCAGCCGGGATGTACGCCTTCGAGAACGGAACGCCGGGTGGAATGAACAGTTATGGCGAGGCGGTGTGGTGGACCGCAATGATTATGACTACCATGGGTTCGCAGTACTGGCCGCAGACACTCGAGGGACGCCTGCTCTGCTTCTTTCTGGCGCTGTACGCCTTTGCCATCTTTGGCTACGTGACGGCAACACTCGCCACCTTCTTCGTCGGCCGCGACGCAGAGAATAATGATGCCGAGCTGGCGGGAGCGCAGGAAGTAGTTGCTCTCCGCGAGGAGTTGAGCGCCTTGCGCGCCGATATCCGCGGACTGTCGCGACCACCGGAGTAGTGAAACGTGATCCACCGGGAGGGCAGCAGGCGTGTGCGATCGCCGCGTCGCAATGCAAGTCGCAGGACTGAACGCGCTACTTAACTGAATTGAGTAAGAATACTTCAAATACGCGGAATCTGGGGTCTTTCCCTAACTCCTCCTCACGTTTTCCCCTATTGCGAGTGCCATGTATGTGCCTATAATTTACTTAAAAGCTTTAAGAGCCATATGTTATATCTGTCTGTCAGGTTTTTCTATCAGGAGATCCCAAAGCGATTAACTCGCCTTACACATATTTGCCAGAGCACGGCTTTCTCCAACCGAGAAAAGGCTGAGTGGAGACATCCACAAGGAATATGCAACGGCAGGCAGAATTTCTGCCTGCCGTGTTTTTTGAGCCCAGTTTGTAAATGTGGAAAATATCGAAGATATGCTCGAAGGTGTGCCGATCATACATCTCATGCGTGACCCTGCCCCGCCATTTCGCCGGATCAGTGGGATGTCGACCTCTCCAGCTGGGATACGACAACCATTGAACAGATGATGGTGTCGGAAAACGGGTTGGCTGCAGGTGCGTATTGAGTTGATGAATAGTTAAAGTGAAAATTAAAAAAGACAGGAGAGATAAAATGTTAAAGATAGAGCTTAAAGAAGGAACCAGTGTATTTACGTCAGATGGGAAAGAGGTAGGCAAGATCAACCGCTTTATCCTGGACCCGGCCACCAATGAAGTGACTCACATCGTTGTTCAAAAGGGCTGGCTCTTTACAGAAGACAAAGTTGTGCCTTTCGAGATGGTCAACTCTGCCACGGAAGACAAGGTCATGCTAAATGAGAATATTGACAATTTCGACCAATTGCCGCCATTCGAGGAGTCACACTACATCCAGACTCGCGATGCAGATGTTAGCCAGGGTGGAGACCCAAGATATGGAGTGGGCGAGGGCGGCGGTATTTCGCCCATCGAGGAAACATATCGCGACAAGACCGTGGAGGCGGATGTCAGCCGAGGCGGGAGCGCAGGCTATAGATATAACCCCGCGTATTATTGGTATCCACCGCATGGATATATCGGCTACCCGGTGGGATACTACGGTTGGCCGCCCATGGAGACGAGACGGAACATCCCAGGAGAGACGGTGCCCCTAAAAGAAGGAACAGATGTAATGAGCTCCGATGGGGAGCATGTTGGTGATGTTGAACGCTTGTTTGTCCAACCCGATTCAAACCAGGTAACTCATTTCTTGATTTCCCAGGGTTTGCTCTTCAAGGATCATAAGCTTGTCCCAGCTCATTGGGTGAGATCTGTTGAAGAAGATAAAGTACATTTGGCTGTATCGTCCAACTTCCTGGAGCGTCTCCCATCTCACGAGTCCTGAACCGTGTCTGATACACGGGGCGTGTCCTGCCTTGGAAAGCCTATCCAAAAAGACAAATCCACCAAAGTGGTTGACTCTGTTCCCGGAGTTTCGTGACGACTTTAATGAATTCACACGGAAATTTGGAATAGCAGTGGCTGGGACCGAGTAAAGGTATATGGAGATGTTCGGTTCAAACTGAACATCTCCATTTTTAGTGAAAGAGCGCTTACAGGACCTGTCCAGCAAGCAGACTGATCTTGTCGGATATGTCTCAGCTTTGTTCAAGATGTTCCGCGTCGATTGCCTGGCATGCCTGTGATGGTAGTCGGGGCAATTCTGATAGCGGTCTAACCCGCGCATTGGATTTCTGCGCGCAGAGGACCTAGGATAGTCCCACGCTTTTTACGATTGCCGACCATGCCCATATAGTGGATGGGCGAATCGATCACTTGTCGTAGCGCGGCATTGGTGCAGTTTGTCTTGAAATATAGGATGCATGAGGTAGAAAAAGGCATACCAATCCCATCTGCATAGAAATTGTGAATAGCCGGGTTTCAAAAATACTCAGGCATGTCGGACCTCGCTTTCGAGCCACGCAAGGATTTCATGCTTTGCAGGAGAACGCCCCACGCAGACCAATTTTCCTGCAATCATTAGACTTGGAAAAGCGATCACCGGGGTGAAGTGTAATATCTCCTCCGTACTGGTAACCTCCTGCACAGCAAGCCGATATTCCATATGCTCCTTTTCAAATACTGTTTGCGCCTGGGTCAGAGCACGCCAAATGGGATAGCGCTGAGATTGTTTATATCCCAAGATTGTGACAGGTATGGTTTTCATAGTTGTCCTTTGCGCGTGGTGATAGTCAACAAGGTCTGTTTGACTCAGACAATATCGCATTCATCAAATATCTCTTGGCAAAACTCGATTGAACTAACTGCAAGGATCATACTGGGGCAAAAGACCTTAGCGGACAGACTTTTGCCGAAGTGTTTCCCCAGTATTTAGCAAATCAGTAACTATACGAAGGTCAAAATCCTGATTTTGCATTCATAAACTAAACAACAGGTAAGCTCGGCAGAACTAACCGCAAGGTTTGTTTTGGGGGCAAACTTGTCCCTAGCTGATGTGCTTTTTTCCAGCCAACCAGAAATATACAAATTGCATTAGAACCGGCGCGGGGCAGGCTTTACAGCTTGCCTTGTTTTTCACCTAAGCGTCTGCCATGCCGATTGGAAATCTTGGGTTGCCATTTGAAATTTATATTGATCAGGAGGCATTTATTCCTCTAACGCCAGAGCGATAGCCTGCTCGGGTGACATCGCGTGTCCCTCCGACCATGCGGAGGCATAAACTTCCTCCCCAAGTTGAGTACGCGCCTGGGTAATAGATACGGCATAGTCCTTCTGAAAGGTCACAGGGAGCGGTTCGTTAATCGTTTCGCGCCAAGACGCCGCCGCGCCCCAAAGACGGGCCGCGTGCTGTGTCTTTCCCAGCGCTGCCGCGGCCAAGCCCAACGCCTCCAGCGTGAATGGTGGTTGCGACTTGTTCCCAAGTTCCCGATAAAGCTTCAAGGAGTCCTTTAACATTTCGATAG
>DATKED010000029.1:0-4860 GCA_035512375.1 Anaerolineales bacterium | reverse complement strand
ATCGTGAACCAGAATTTATTGTGCTCCTCAGAAACCCGTGTCCCGCGCCCGATGATCTGCTTGAAATCGATCATCGAGCTGATGGGTTTGAACAGGACGATATTGCGGCAGGTAGGAGCATCGACGCCTGTCGTAAGCATTTGAGAAGTTGTGAGGATGACAGGTATCTCTTTTTCAGGGTCCTGAAAGTTATCCAAATGTCCTCGTCCAACTGCGTGCTCATCACTAACAACTCTTGCCACGTAATGCACATGGATTCTTGATAAGTCAGCATTGAGGTTGTTCAATGCCTTACGCATGTCCGAGGCATGGTCCTGGTCCACGCAGAAGACAATCGTCTTATCAAAGCGATTGGTCCTTTTTAGATATTCGGTGAGATGCCTCGCCACAACTTCTGTCCGGGACAGCAAAGAGATCAGCCGCTCGAAGTCTTTTGTTCCATATAGATCAGGTGGGATTTCACGCCCGAAGCGGTCCAACACGCCGGGGTCGATCTGTAATCCGCTGGCATCCACATCAGCGATAACTCGATACACTCGATAAGGCGCAAGGAAACCATCATCGATTCCCTGTCGCAGGCTATAGGTATAAATCGGGTCGCCAAAGTACTCATATGTATCTACATTATCCGTTCGTCTTGGCGTGGCAGTCATGCCAATTTGAGATGCAGATTCAAAATACTCCAGTATCTTGCGCCAACTGCCTTCTTCATTGGCGGAACCGCGATGGCACTCATCCACGATGATCAGGTCAAAGAAATCTCGTGGATACTGCTCATAAAGGTTTTCGCCTGTGCTGGGATTGGCTAATGCCTGATACAGCGAAAAATAGACTTCACGACTCTTGAGCGCCTTGCCTTTTATCTTGTGCAGGGCTTGCCCCATCGGCGAGAAGGTGCGGTCTTTCGCCTGGTCGATTAAAACATTACGATCAGCAAGATACAAAATGCGTTTCCTGCGTTTCGATTTCCACAACCGCCATGCAATTTGGAAAGCAACAAATGTTTTCCCGGTCCCCGTTGCCATCGTCAACAAAATGCGGTTTTGTCCTTCGATTACGGCATTGACTGCCTTATTGATCGCCACCTGCTGGTAATAGCGCGGTGCTTTCCCACCCACTTCCTGCCAGTATTGAGCCAAAGCATCTGTCTCGTCTTTTTCATCTTCAAACTTGAGCGTGCCTTTTAGTCGCCCCCATAATTCCTCAGGCGAAGGGAATGAGTCCAAATCGCATTCCAGCCCTGTAATAAAATCATGCTCCACAATCCCTTTGCCATTGCTCGAATAGGCAAACTTCACGTTCAGCATTTCAGCATACTGAATGGCTTGCTGCAATCCCTTAGCAGGGTGAGCATATTCTGCTTTTGCTTCTATGACTGCGATTGGAATATTTTGCCTAATAAACAGCACATAATCAGGGCGCAAGCCTTCCCTGCGGGTGTGCCTGTCCCCGATGGGCACAATTCTTCCAGGCGTCAAGACCAACTGCTCGGTGATGGTTTCATCTTCCCAACCAGCAGACTTGAGTTTTGGAAGGATGTAGGTGCGGCAGGTATCGGCTTCGTTCATGTATGTCCCTTGATGTTATGGGTCAAGGATAACCGAAAAATTCTAAATCGGATGGATTTCTCCGAAAAATGGCAGTCCCTTGCAAGGTGGTCTACCTCTCCCACATGACGGCAAAACAGGGTTTTGGTAGCATTCCTGCGGCTCGTGAAAATCACGAGTTCATTGCAGCCGCTGCCAAACTCCCTGCAAAAATGAATGGGACAGAGACCATTGGGCGGTTTCTACTATAGGGATTTGTCAAACTCGGGGCGTGCGGTCAAGATCGAAGGGCTGGGGACCTGGTCACCAAACATCGGGCTGGATGGGAGCTTCGATCTGCAATTGGTGAGATGCAGTTCTGTATTTGAAGCAGTTCGATCATCATCCCGCGGGCGTATAGCGGGCTGCCAGAACGGAGAGTGTGACGAAATTGATATGATGAGAGCAGCATTAGATGACTAGAATAAGAGAGTGAACGCAGCAACAGATTATTTACTCATCGTAGAAGACGATCCCGATATCCTGGAACTATTGGATGCAACGCTGACGTTCAAAGGCTATCGTGTGGTCACGGCGCGCAATGGCAGGGAGGGGCTGGAAGCGATTAAGCTGAAACGCCCGGCGATTATCATTGCCGATATCATGATGCCCATGTTGGATGGGTTTGGTCTTGTCCATAGAATACGTATCGATCCTGAGACGCGTGATATTCCAGTCGTTTTTATCACGGCTGCATACGTCACGCGTGAAGATCGGGAGTTTGCATTAAACCTCGGCGCCACTCGTTTTCTCCAAAAGCCGGTGGACCTGGAGCGGTTCCTGGGGACGATCGCAGAAATCCTGGAACATGGGCTGTCTGCTGTGATCAAGCCGCTCAATGAATTGGATTTCTATAAAGAATATAGCAAACGACTTGAAGCAAAACTGGACGAAAAAATCAGACAGATCGCACGCGAGGAGCATCTGCTGGCGACCGAAGCAGCCAAAGGGGATCAATTGCTCCGGGCATCGCTTCGTCAGGTTCTTCGTGAACAAGATGAATTGAAACTTCTGCTCGACCAGATCCACGAGCAGCTGGAACAACACGCCAGGTCAGAATAACGCCCACGCCGCAAAGTGGATTCCCAAAATACAAAGACTGCCCGCCGGCATCATGCGGCGGGCAGTTTACTTTTCAGGCTTCCTGCAACTTCGTCAGATGCAGTTCGGTGTTCTCCAGCAGTTCGATCATCATCTCGCGGATGTGACGGTTGAGGTAGTGGTTCTCCAGCGTGGAGAGCGGCAGGAAGCGCGCGCCCGCCACCACGTGGATGCAGTTCACTGCGCCGCATAAACAAATGAACGGGGCATCCATTTCCCATTCCGTGGCGGGATAGAAGAATGATAGTTCCTCGCCCTTTTCAATATCGCGGCGTGCCACCATCAGCAAATGTTCGGTATCCAGGATCACATTGGGGTCGCAGGAGTGGTTGAGCGCAGAAAGCTTGCCGACCTCTGTGTGACGGTCACGCCCGATCTGGACCGTATAACGATTGGCTTTATCGATGACTTTTTCCGTGGGGATCTCGCAGATGATCTCTCCCTTTTTATATGTCTGTTTCGTGATCAAACTTCTAAACTTATTCTCGGTTTTAATTGTAAGCGTGTCCATTGAAACCATTTCAGTTTCCTTTCTTCCATTCTCTAAAATAATACCTGCATGAAGGTTGAGTAGGATGGCTCACATAATAACCTTCGCAAGTCTGCGATGTACTTGAAACAATATACAGCATAATTGAATCAAAATCAATAAGTGGAATCATGTATTATGAAATTTTAAGATAAGGTTGCTTCGCGCTCTCGGTCTCGATACGCCGCTTCGCGGAACTCGACCAGCGTTCAATCGCAACGACATTAAATCGCGCGAACAGCAACCGCAAGCGCAGATGTTTCCATGTGTTCAAGGCGAGTCTGGCATCGCTCCTGGTGATCGTATGATCAGCAAACAATGTGCCCTGGTACATGTCAGTTAATAATTCAATATCTTGCTGGGCACTGGATAATAGTTTCTTAAAACGCGGGCGCTCTCTGACGCGCAGCGTGTCCATTTTATGGACAAGCTTGCGCATGAACTCATACGCGGTCTCTGCCCGGGTGCGTTCGCCCGCCAATGGACGTCCCAAACGATAGAGCCGGCGATATATTTTTTCCATGGCTGTCGCCGGTGGGAGACGCAGATACAGCCAGCGCTCGATCAAGCTAAAGTAAAGGACGGATGCGAAGAGGAGGACGGCGAGGGGCGACAACCAGTAGAGCAGCATTTCGAGCCTGAAGCGGTTGAGCAAACGTGTCGCAGTGGAGTCGGCTTCCTGCGCATTGGTCAGCTCTTCTTCTGTTACGGCAAGATCGATCTCTGGCTCTGCGGCGGTGGGCTCGAACTCCACCCAGCCGATCTCGGGGAAGTACACTTCTGCCCACGAGTGCGCATTCAATTCACGGACCACGTACCCGGCATTGGCGGCATCATACGAGCCGGATGAATACCCCGACACAAAGCGGGCGGGGAGTCCGCTGGCACGTGCCAGCACGACCATGGCTGTGGCATAGTAATCACAATAGCCCTTTTTCAGGTCGAACAAGAAGTGATCTGCCACATCCTGGTCTTCAGGAGGAGCCGGCACTTCCAGGTCATACGGATAGGTCCGCAGGTATGCCTCGATGGCTTTTGCCTTGTCGTAGGGATTGGGTCTTCCATCCGTGATCTCTCGTGCAAGCTGATGGACACGCTCCGGCACTGACCCGGGAAGCTTGAGATAGCGCTCGCGGATGGCGTCGGGATACTCTGTGGGTGCGGCGCGCAGCTCATCCACGGTGACGCGTGGGATATAGGATTCCGCCCGATAAGCGCTTGCATCGCTCAGCGCAGCGAACATGTCCGCCTGCAGCAACGCCGATTGGTCAGCGAACAGGTTCGATTGGGGTCGGACGCGCCAGTCCGCAGTCATGGGGACGTCTGCGCTGAACAGGATGCCGCTCCAGAACAGCTTCCCTTCCGGCTCCACCATTTCCACCTCCAGGTGAAGGTTCCGATATCCGTTCAAGAGGCCCGGGATGAGCGGTGTGTTCGCCTGGTAGCGCTGCGGGGGCGCCGAACTGGTGACCCAGCCTGCCCCAACATAGGTATCATAGGTTGTGCTGCGCCAGTAGTAACGCGGCGCATTTGCGGTGAGGGCAGGGTTCACAACCGGCGGCAATTCTCCCGTGCGGATGATCATGACGATCTCCTGTGACTGGGCAAAACCGCCGCTTAACAAATGATCGCGCGGCAGAGACG
>DATKED010000028.1:0-5372 GCA_035512375.1 Anaerolineales bacterium | reverse complement strand
AAAGCCCGCTCCTCAAGGTTGATCTTTGGTAATCTGAGCTTCAAAGCCCGGACAGCAACATGTCCGGGCTTTTTTATGGCTCTTTGGGAATTTCCGTGGTAGATACCCGGATTTGGGGTGAGAGCGTGCCTTCGCACGCTCTCACCCCAAATCCGGCCCCTTTCACTGCGTCTCACCTGCACCCACCGCAGGTGCGGTGTCGCGCAGCGAACGGCGGCAAAAGCTGGAGAACCTTTTTTTACGCGGAATGCGCGCATAGTAAAATTAATGCCTATGTCCGTTGGCAACTCTTCCTTTCAAAGCGTCAAACTCACGGGGTTCAGGTTGAGAGCCGCGCGCGCCTTGTGGATCGGCATGGCGGTCTTCACGATCTTCCTGTTCATTGGGGGCATCAAGACCTCGTTCGAGATCGGTTTGCGCCTGCTCCCTCAATCGCAGGATGCGCTCAGGGCGGCTGGTCTTTCCCTAAAGTTCCCCGCGTACGTGCTGGTCATCACGGACAGCCTCACCGTCCTCTTTTTCGGGATCATTGCGCTCATCCTCGTCTGGCGGCGCGGGGACGAGGTGGCGACCCTGGTGGTGGCATCCATGTTGCTGTTCACCGGCGCGTTGTACACGGGTCCCACCGCCAACGCAAACTTGCCATACCTCGTGCTTGCCATCCTGCCGGGCATGGCAGAAAGCATGCAGGCATGGTTTGTCTATCTCTTCCCGGATGGAAAATCGCTCCCGCGCTGGATCTGGTGGATTCTGATCCCGCTTCCGATCTGGCGCATCGGAATCTGGTTCGTGGACTACATCCCGAATTACAAAGCGGAGTTCCACACTGCGGAGAATTACAGTCACACCGCGCAACAGGCATGGGATATCGGGCTTTTCATCCTCCTCCTTGCAGGAGGGATTGCGGCGCAGGTGTATCGCTATCGCAAACTCTCCACACCCGTGCAAAGACAACAAACCAAATGGGTGTTGTTCGGCATGATCATCACGGTGTTGTTCGTTGGCACGTACGTGGTGGTGTTCAACGTGCTTGGCTATGGTAAAAACCCGTCACTGGTTGTTTCGCTCGTCGCTCGCGTCCTGAGACAGATCTCCCTGATGATCGTGCCTGCGACGATGGCGATCGCGGTGCTGCGGTATCGTCTGTGGGACATTGACTTTGCGATCAACCGTTCGCTCGTCTACGGTTCGTTGACGACCATTTTGCTGACTCTGTTTGCCCTGAGCCTCCGCGCCATTTCGACGCTTGCACAAGGATTCAGTGCCGGTCCCCTGATCGCCATGCTGATCTCGACGGTCGTATTTGCGCTAATCTTTCAACCGCTCAACAGAGGCTTGCAGAAGTTCGTTGATCGTCAGTTCTATCACATCTATATTGACTATCAAAAAGCGGGACGCTCGGTCCTGCCTCCGCTCGAGCCATCCACGTTTCCGAGTGCGCATTTCCACGAATACACGGACCTTGAGGTCGCCGGGCGAGGCGGTATGGCAGAGGTCTACAAGGCGACGCATCCGACGTTGAAACGGGTCGTGGCGATCAAACTCATGCGCGAAGCCATTCAGGACGATCCGGTGATGCGCATTTTCTTCGAGCGTGAATCCCACGCCTTGCGTGACCTTGATCATCCAAACGTCATCAAGGTTCTTGATACCGGCAAAGTGGACAACCGCCCTTACATAGTGATGGAATTCATCGAGGGGGATGCTCTCGGCGATCTACTGAACAACGGGAGGTTTGATCTCGAGACAACGTTGCAGTTTCTCAAACCAATCAGCGCGGCACTGGATTATCTACATGCGAACAACATCGTTCACCGGGATGTAAAGCCGGGTAATATCATGCTCGATAAGGCTGGCAGGGATGTACGCCCCATAATCACGGATTTTGGTCTCGCGAAGGTTTTGGGTGATTCGTCTCTGATCTCGCAGAGCGCGGTGGCAGGCACATTTGCTTACATTTCCCCCGAACAGATCCAAGAGCGCAGGGATATTGATGGCCGCGCGGACATCTACGCGCTGGGGGTGATGACTTATCAAATGTTGACCGGGGAATTGCCCTTCAAACATGAACATCAGGGAGCGCTGTTGATCGCGCACATGTTGCACGCGCCGCCCGACGCGCGCGAAAAAGCATCTGATCTGCCGGAACACGCGGCAAGGGCGATTCAAAAGGCAATGTCCAAAAAAACATCCGAGCGGTTTGGGACTGCAAGGGAGTTTGTGAGCGCGCTGGAGGGCCGATAAATTCCAATCACGGGATGTAATACAGTTTCACCATTCCCCTTCAGCTGCCTTGATTGCAGGAGAATGCCTGACATGTTTCGCGCCCCCTGCAAATCCCTGCCGGCAAATCAGCTGGACATCCAGTCGGCAGTTCTTTTTTTGAAAACCTCAAATCGCTTTCGAAAACGAACATTTCCATATGTAAACTGCAATATTTCTATAGTGCTTGACGTTTAGTGCGTCTCACTATATAATAGTTATGTGATCAAATCATTCAAAGACGCAGAGACAGAGAAAATCTATCATCGCGAGCGGTCACGCAAATTGCCACCTGACATTCAACAGGTCGTACTTCGTAAATTGAGGATGATTAACAACGCGATCAATCTCAACGATCTGCGTATTCCGCCTGCGAATCGCCTTGAGAAATTAGCTGGTAACCGAGATGGTCAATATAGTATAAGGATTAATGACCAATGGCGAATATGTTTCGAGTGGCGAAGCAGCGATGCATTCAATGTAGAGATTACAGATTATCATTAGAAGGAACGAAATATGACTAGCAAACTCTCCCCGGTCCACCCAGGTGAGGTGCTTCTAGAAGAATTTATCAAGCCAATGAGCCTAAGCCAGAATCGTCTTGCTATTGACATTGGTGTGGATGCGCGCCGGATTAATGAGATTGTGCTTGGTAAGCGCGCGGTAACTGCAGATACTGCTCTGCGCCTTTCCCGCTTTTTCGGTAATTCCCCTCAATTTTGGATGGGGTTGCAGTCGCAGTATGATCTCGATATTACTCAGGATCAGCTTGGGAAACGACTGGATCGTGAAGTCCGCCCATATGCTATGGCTGGATAACAACAATGAGCGGGCTGATCAGTCCGCTCGCTCTTTTTATGTCGGCTCCGCGATAGTTATACGAGAGATAACGGAGTTGATCGAATATGCTGATGTCTTGTTTTGAAAATAGGGATTTTCATAAGCTATTTGTTTCTTCAAAAGTAAAGAGTGTAAGCAAATTCGATATATTTGAGAGGCCCCATCTGTTCCATTCTAATGTGGGGTTGATTGTATATGGGTACAAATTTCGCCCGTCAGTCGTACAATAATTCAATCCATAATTTCAACAGAAACAGGCAGAAAGTGCTCCGCCTGTTTTTGTTTTAAACACTAACATGAGCGACGGGAACATACCGCATTTTTACCGTTCGTTTGATGAACATCAGATTTTGAAATGGACAGCGACATCGTGCTGTGCCTGACCAGGCTCCATTTGAATGATATTGGGCGCATGCAATATATTCCCAACCCAACCGGGACAAACTTCCCGACAAATCGGGAATCTATCTGATGACACGGGAATGATCCACGTGCTACCCTGTATTCAATGGATCTGGACAAACAAGTGGCAGTTTGTCAGATTTATCTGCAAAGAGAGGTTCATGTGAATACAAATCAGAACGATGTTGGCCGCGGCTTTTGGTTCGCCTGGGTACTGGCAAGCGCTATCGGCTTTGGCGTGGGCGCGACTCTAGCCCTGCTGACTGCGCTTTACGCCCAAATCAATTCTCCCACGGCCTTCGCAATTTCGTTCGGAATCGTCCTGGGGGTCGTGGGTGGTCTCGCACAATGGCTGGTCCTGCGCAGGTGGTTTACGAGGATCAACTTA
The DNA here is from genome assembly GCA_035512375.1 of Anaerolineales bacterium. Lineage (GTDB taxonomy): Bacteria > Chloroflexota > Anaerolineae > Anaerolineales > Villigracilaceae > Defluviilinea. The sequence goes on along the minus strand of DATKED010000028.1, from coordinate 1,480 downwards.
TGAGTGCCAGCCACTGCGCTGGGCTTTATGCTAGTAGCGGGGATAGCAGCCAGCATGGATCAGCAAAACGATTCTATTTCCATTGCATACGCATTTCTGATTGCAGGAATATTTGGAGTGATAGGCGGACTCCTGCAATGGCTGGTGCTGCGAAGGCAAGGTATGGGCATTGGCTGGTGGCTCGCCTCAAATCTTAGCGGGTCGTTTTTGTTTATCGCCCTCGGTTTTCCTGCAAACGCTGCCATACAAGCCGGGAACAATCCTCCAACCTTGCTCATGATGATCCTGTTCGGATTGGGCACTGCCTTGGGACTTGCACTAGGCGCAACAACCGGATCCACTCTGCTCTGGAACCTGCAGCATCCGATGTCGGAACCGAGGACAGACACAGCAGGACAGAGTGCACAGTAATAGGCAAGCGGCCTTAGTAACTGCCAACTCACCGATGTAAAAAACGCGCCTGCTGCTCACTCCCTCAATGATCTATCTGGGCCGCGCACACCGACATTTGGCAATGTTTTCTAAGGCAGACAGGAGTAGGTCGAACCATGATACGCAAAATCTTGAAATGGATCGGCATTGTGTTAGGCAGCCTGATTGGACTGCTCGTGTTGGCCTTTGTAGTTCTATATGTCATTGGCACAGTCAAATGGAACAAGCTTCACGGAAAGTATGATGTTCCCGTTGAAACAATTACCATCCCCACAGATCAAGCCTCCATCGCACGCGGTGAACACATCGCCACGATCCGTATCTGCAAGCAATGCCACACGGAGAACTTAGCCGGTCAATCCGTCACCGTACCAGGCTTGGCAACAGTATCTCTTTCCAACTTGACCTCAGGTGCCGGCGGCGTGGGTGCCACCAACACCGACGAGGATTGGGTGCGCGCCATCCGCCACGGCGTCGGTCACGATGGTCGAGGACTGGCGCTGATGCCATCGTCGGTTTTCTACTACCTCAGCGACGAAGACCTGGGCGCGCTGATCGCCTACCTGAAGAGCCTGCCGCCGGTGGACAATGAGATGCCGCCGACAGACCTCGGCCCATTGGGCCGCGTCATGCTGCCGCTTGGACAGTTACCGGAAACGATCATACCGAACGTGACCGTGATCGATCACGATGCTCCGCGTCCGGTGGCACCTGAACCCGGTGTGACAGTAGAATATGGCGAGTACCTGGCAAACACCTGCACCCTCTGTCATGGGGCTAATCTTAATGGGCAGACCATTCAAGAAGGTCCCAACGTGTATGTGGCGCTCAATCTGACGCGAGGTGGCGAAATGGTTGGCTGGTCTGAAGAACAATTCATAGCAACAATGCGGACGGGTGTCACACCGGGCGGAAAACAGCTCATCGATTTCATGCCGTGGAAATTTTTCGGCCAGATGACCGATGATGAACTGAAGGCTGTATGGATGTACTTGCAGTCATTGCCTGCATTGCCGCAGGGGAAATGAAGAGAGGCTATCATGAATAC
>DATKED010000027.1:0-4572 GCA_035512375.1 Anaerolineales bacterium | reverse complement strand
TTGGAGTTAATCTTTCAAGGACACGGAAATTTCCGTGTCCTTGAAAGATTAACTCCAATTTGATTCAGCCCGATATTTTGAGTGACACCATTGTCACATCATCGACGAGGGGCCGGTTAACGCCAAATGCGCTTACCGCCTGCCGCACAGCCTGAAGCAGGTCGAGAGCCGGTCGGTCGGCATTTTGCTGTACCAGTTCGGCCAGACGTTCCTGTCCAAACTCCTCGTTGCTAATGTTCGATACCTCAGTCACTCCATCCGTATAAAGCAGCAGGGAATCACCTTCTGAAAATGTAATGGATCCCATTTTCGGATGAAATTCCTCAGCCAGTCCAATGGCTGGAGCGGTTGGTTTCAACCAGGTAATCGTGGAACCTTCCCGGCGACGAACAACCGGCGGATTATGCCCTGCGTTCACATACGATAGCGTCAGAGTCGTGGGATCAAAACGTGCCAGGAAAACGGTCACGAATGTGGTGAAGCGGATGTTGTGAATGTAAAAACGATTGATCCGTTCCAGGATTTCAGCAGGGGAATCGGTATCGGGAGCCATGGTCCGTAAGGCGGTTTGCAGGCTGCTCATAAGCATAGCCGCCGAAACGCCGTGCCCGCTGACATCCGCGATGACCAACCCGTGAGTCCCATCACGGAACTGGAAGAAATCAAAGTAATCGCCGCCGATGATCTCGGATGGACGGCTAAAGGCGGCCAATTCCACCCCACTTATATTGGGGACGCGTTGCGGCAATAAGGCACGCTGGACCACTTGCGAAAGTTCCAGTTCAGATTCCAGGCGTCGCAGCTCTTCCTCAGAGTAGTGGTCCAAACATACAGCGGCTGTGTAATCCATCTCAAGGAGACTTGCGTCCACATACCCGTGACAGACAACGCAAACACCGAGGGTGTTGTCGTCTATTTTCTCCAGACTGGACTCGATCACGTGCAGATGAGTCTCTACACAGTTCTCATCATTACCCAGGCAAATCTCTTTCTCCGTCTCAGGCGCGGTCTCCAGGAATTCTGTGATTTCCTTTTGCTTCTCCTCCAGTCCTTCCTGAATGCGTTCATATAGTTCGATGACCATCAAACCTCCAAATCGCTCGGCTTTCGTTAGAACATTTGTTTAGACTCGTTCAACGCTGGAAATCTTACAAACTTATGAAATGGGCCTCCAAACCTGATACAGCGCAAGCCTGCCACCTTCCCCGTCTGAATAAAACGTATTCATCACCTGGAAGTTACTGGCTCTGGCGAGTTCGTCCAATTCCTGCAAATCAAAGTGATGGACATACCGCAGGCCTTCTCCCCCGCTTCGCCAATCGAGCAGATAATCATTTAAGTCGACATTGCTTGATGAAAGATCGGCCTTCGACCAATCTTGTATTCTCGCTTTGAGCCTTTCGCTATTCAAAAATTGCCAATTGGAGTGGACAAAAACACCATCATCTTTAAGCAGATGATTGACTACCCGCAGAATACTCAAGCGTAACTCCATCGAAGGAATATGATGCAAAACTGCGAATGCCATGATCACAGACCAGCCTTCCTTCACTGAAAGCTGATCGGTAAATGCTGCCAGCTTTGTCAAATCCACTTGCATGAATCTCGCAGAGAACCCCTGCGCTTGTGAAGTCCCAGCAGTGGGAGATTCCGCATCTCGGAGCAGAGGCAGGCTGAAATCCACGCCAAGATACGAGCCGCGTTGGCCGCGCTTTGCCAGTTCACGCGCCAGTTCCCCGTTCCCGCATCCCAGATCCAATATGGACTCGTCCCCGTTCAGCATTTCGAGCAGGCGCCGGACTCCCGGCTGGATCCGATGGCGCGTGGCAGAGAAGGAGTCGCCGAAACGGGTGTAAAACTCACGATTAATCTCAATTAAGCGTGCCGCGGTGCTTGAATCCACGCGGTGATTATAACGGTTATAATCCGTGCATGTTCGAGTATCGGGCAGATGAGATCGAAAGTCTTTCTGATGAATTTGAGACAAAAACCCCACAGGAGATCCTTGGGTGGGCTGTGGATATTTTTTGGCCGCAGATCGCGCTAAGTTCGTCGTTTCAAACGCAGTCCATGCCGTTACTGCACATGGCTTCGAGAATAAAGCGAAATATTTTGATATTCTTTCTCGATACGGGCTATCACTTTTGGGATACGTTGATCTTTCGGGAACAGCTTGCCTCAGAGTGGCATTTGAATGTTCTGGATTTGTATCGCGATACGCGCTGGGATGTCTTTGTGCGACAACATACACGCACCCTGCCCCTTGGAGACCCCAACCTGTGTTGCTTTTTACACAAAGTCCAGCCGATGCAGAAGGCGCTGAAAGATATGAAAGCCTGGATCAGCGGCATCCGCCGCGACCAGACGGCGGTGCGCGCCCGGGCCAAAATTTTGGAGTTGCAGCCAGGTGGGTTGCTGAAGATCAACCCGATGCTGAACTGGACGAAAGCAGATGTGAAGCAATACGTGGAAGAAAATCATTTGCCTGTGCATCCTCTGTTCGAGAAAGGCTATCGCGGCGTCGGATGCGCACCTTGCACTGTGCCAATCGGCTTGAATGACGACGAACGAGCTGGCCGCTGGGCCGGGCGCGGAAAAACTGAATGTGGTTTACATACAGAGATGTTCCAGCACGAGGATGTGGCTGAGTGGAAAAGCGATTTTAGAATCGATCTACTAGAGATTAAAGAATAATGCAAACAGAACGACAGGAGCTTTGGCGCTCCACCCATCTCCTCACAGAGGATAAGAGAGGTCTGGCACGCACCGTGCTCGATGAAATTCGACGCGGGCGCGATGTGACAAAAACGCTGCGCAGTCATCCGCTCCAGGGCGGCGGATATCTCAACAAATCCATGCTGGTGGCGATCTACAACGAGATGGTCGCGGCGGGAGAGATCCAGGAGGACGCGCGCCTGCTCGAGCGCATCCGCATGAAACCCATGCGCACGCTCTCAGGCGTGACGACGGTCACGGTCCTGACGAAGCCGTATCCGTGCCCCGGGAAGTGTATCTTCTGCCCCACCGATGTGCGGATGCCCAAATCGTACCTGCCCGATGAGCCCGGCGCAATGCGCGGACTCGAGCATGAGTTCGACCCGTACGCACAGGTCCGTTCGCGGATCGAGCAGCTGCAGTCAGTGGGACATCCCACTGACAAGATCGAATTGCTCATCCTCGGCGGCACATGGTCTTCTTATCGGCGTGATTATCAGGAATGGTTCATCAAGCGTTGTTTTGATGCAATGAACAATCATCGCCACAGAGACTCAGAAAGCACCGAGAAAGAAAAAATAAATCTCCGTGAACTCGGTGACTCTGTGGCTGATTTACAGGGAGTTCATTCTTTTAACGAAACCACCCATCACCGTAACGTAGGTCTCGTTATTGAGACGCGTCCCGATGAAATCAATCCGAATGAATTGCGCTGGCTCCGTCAGCTTGGCGTGACGAAAGTGCAGATGGGTGCGCAGAGCCTCGATGATCGTATCCTTGAGATCAACAAACGCGGGCATGACGTGGAATGTACGCGACGCGCGACTGCCTTACTCCGCGCGGCAGGTTTTAAGATCGTCCTGCACTGGATGCCGAATCTATTGGGCGCAACGCCCGCATCAGACCGCGCAGATTTCGCACGGCTGTGGAATGACTTCTGCCCGGATGAAATAAAGATCTATCCCAATCAACTGCTGGCAAACGCAGAGTTATATGAGTACTGGCAGCGCGGCGAATTCAAACCTTATACAACACAGGAACTTATGGACCTGATTGTGGATATCAAACCGACCATCCCTCGCTATTGCCGCGTTAACCGGGTGATCCGTGATATTCCCTCTACAAATGTTGTGGAGGGGAATCGCAGGACGAGCTTACGGCAGGATGTCCACGACGAAATGAAACGGCGCGGGACGCGTTGTGAATGTGTCAGGTGCCGCGAGGTGCGGGAGAAACCTGTCCATGCAGGGACGCTCAGGCTGGAAGACACGGTCTATCAGGCAGGCGGGGCGGAAGAGCATTTTATCTCCTACGTAACCCCGGATGATAAACTGGCGGGCTTTATCCGGTTGTCACTGCCAGGCAAGAACTCGCCAGAAACCGGCATGTTTGACCTCGATGGCGCGGCATTGATCCGTGAAGTGCATGTATACGGGCAGTCGCTGCCTGTCGGTGCCGAGAAGGCGGGCGCGGCACAGCATGCAGGACTTGGAACGCGTCTGCTTGAAAAGGCAGAGTCGATTGCGAGGGCAGCGGGGTTCAAACGAATGGCTGTCATTTCGGCGGTGGGAACGCGGGGATATTATCTCGAGCGTGGCTTCGAGCGCGGAGAACTTTATCTCACAAAAGACCTGACTTAATAAGCCTTGCGAAAGCTGCTTTTACACGGGCCTATCGGTAGTTAACAACCTTCGCAAGTGTTCTCCTGACCCCCTGCACGAAGCGATTTCCTCCAATGCAGGGCGCACTTTCAGCATCATTTAATGAATTAGAGTTATGTTAATCATCCAATCGGGCGCTTGACTTGCGTTCGGCGCGGTGTAACAATATCTTTTATGGACTATAAAGACTACTACA
>DATKED010000026.1:0-5500 GCA_035512375.1 Anaerolineales bacterium | reverse complement strand
GTTTTTTTGGAATGAATTTTTTCGAACCGCTTGGTCTGATGAAAGAATGGACAACAACATCGGCTTTCTATGTAGTGTTGGCAATTAACATGCTGCTGCCAATTGGCATGTATCTTTGGATGCGGCGCCGCACCTGGGTGTAACAAAACTCGCTCTTATAAAGCTTGACACAGAACAGACGTTCGGTTATCATTCATAGCACAAATGAGCGAAGAATGCTCACGTGTGCCCAGGTTATTGGGCAGGAGGTAGCTATGATGGTTCGTAAAAGCAAAGGTCTCGGAGAACGTCACCAGAGGATCCTTGAATTCCTTCAGGAATATCAGAGCGAGAATAAGTATCCTCCCTCAATCCGTGAAATAGGTGAAAAAACCGGTATTTCATCCACTTCTGTCGTGAATTATTATCTTGATCAGCTTGAGAAGAGGGGATTGATCCAGCGCGACCGCAAGATCTCACGCGGCGTGCGCCTCTCAGGTATAAACGGGTCGGCTGAAACACTGCGAATCCCCATCCTTGGTCCTATTGCTGCTGGTCTTCCCCTCCCTGAACTTGATCCCAACATCAGTTATATGACTGACAGCGAAGCCAATGCAGTGGATATTGCACGCAGCCTTCTCCCCTCGAAGGAAAAAGGCGATGGCTTGTTCGCTCTCGAAGTCCAGGGAGAATCAATGATTGATGCGATGATCAACGACGGTGATATCGTTGTCCTCAGGCCAGCCACAGATGCGCGCAACGGTGAAATGGTAGCAGTATGGTTGCCGCGTGATAACGAAGCCACCTTGAAATATTTCTTCAAGGAAAAAGATCGTTATCGCCTTCAACCTGCCAACCCCACCATGAAACCGATCTTCATCAAGAAGAGTGAACCCCTAGAGATCAAAGGCAAGGTAGTCATGGTCATCCGTAGAATGGACAAACCGCTGGCAGCATAAACAAGAACAGGATAGCGAAGAGACGACCCGATCAGGTCGTCTCTTTTGATTCATTATCAAGGGTCTAAGGGGATATAATTTTGAGCAAAAAGGAGGCTCCCATGTATGGAACGATTGCACGCTTCCGCATCAAGCCTGGTGTAAAAGATGAGTTTGTCAGAACCATGGATCGCTTTGGAGATGCGGTCATCACCGGGTGGGTGGCAGATCACTATTTCCAGATGGAGAATGACTCGGATGAGTTTTATTTGGTGGCAATCTTTAAAGATAAGGAAACATATATGGCAAACGCAGATAGCGCTGAACAACATGAACGCTATCTGGTTTTCCGATCTTTTCTAACTGATGATCCTGAATGGCACGATGGGTTCATTTTATCGGCAACAGGACCAGGGTCCGAAAAATGAGCCATTGGCATTAAACCAAAAAGACGCCTCGCTTCGCGAAATGCGTCTTTTTTATTTTTGGCAGGCGATTTAGGCGAGTTCTACTGCAGCGCCAGCTTCTTCCAGTTTCTTCTTGGCTTCTGTGGCAGCATCCTTGCCGACGCCGGTGAGGACCTTGCCGCCAGCGGTTTCAGCCAGGGTCTTGGCTTCACCGAGACCGAGACTGGTCAACTGCCGAATGACCTTGATGACATCGATCTTCTTGGCACCAGGATCCTTGATGACCACATCGAATTCAGTCTTTTCTTCCACAGGTTCTGCGGCGGCCGCGGCAGCACCAGGCATGGCCATGGCAACCGGAGCGGCGGCGGAAACGCCCCACTTCTCTTCAAGTAATTTCACCAATTCAGCCGCCTCGAGGACGGAAAGTGTGGAAAGATTTTCCACGATTTGATCAAGCTTTTCAGCCATTGCTTAAATACTCCTTGCTTAGAGATAGATTTTTATTTAGTGCGTAATATTTAAGCCGACTACGCTGCGGCAGTAGCTTTCTCAGAGAAAGCCTTCAGAACGGCAGCCAAACCACGCGCGGGTTCAGCGATTGTGCGGACCAGCTTGCCAGCCGGAGCTTGCAACATGCCCAACAACTGGGCACGAACAACGGGCAGCGGCGGCATGTCAGCCAACGCCTTCACCTGCGCGGCATCCAGCGTTTGCCCGCTCATGAATCCGCCTTTGACCTTGACAAATTCATTGCCTTTTGTGGCATCGGTCAGGGCCTTGGCAGTGGAAGCCGGATCATTGAAGGCAAAAGAGACAGCTGTGCTCTTTACAAGATAATCACCGGGAAATTGCATTCCCATATCTGCAAAGGCACGGCGCGCCAGTGTATTCTTGACTATATGGAACTCACCACCAGACTCACGGATCTTGGCTCGGATATTATCCAGGTCTTTCATCCTTACGCCGGTATATTCCACAAGGATCACTGCCTGGCTGCGCTTCATCCAATCTGCATACTGAGACAGCACTTCATCTTTGCGTTCTTTCGATATTGCCAAAGGTTACTCACCTCCTTTCAGTTAAAAAGTCTTTGCCACTTTTACAGGCAAAGACTTTCAGCAAACCCCGAGGAGGGTGATATGCTTTCGTCCTCACCTGAGCAGGAAATTAAGTGGCGCTTGATGGTCGAGACGCTTTGCGTCGAAACCTGGCGCCACACCCGCCTTCATCAGTGAAGCGACCCTGGGGGTCGGCGAAGTGGCTATAGGATTTGTCGAGTTATTTTACTCGGTTCCCTCAAGTTTGTGTGTATCCCCGGGATTCACCTTGATCCCAGGCCCCATTGTAGTTGTAAGAGTGATGCGTTTGATGTACTCACCCTTCGCGCCCGCCGGACGGGCTTTATGCACCGCATCCATCAGCGCGGCAAAGTTCTCATAAAGCTGATCTGCATCAAACGAGACCTTGCCAACGGACACATGGATATTGGCAGTCTTATCGAGACGGAACTCCACGCGGCCCGCTTTCGCCTCTTTGATCGCCCGGGCAATGTTATCCGCACCGACAACGGTACCAGCTTTCGGGTTCGGCATCAGACCGCGCGGACCAAGCACACGTCCCAAACGACCAACCCTACCCATCGCATCAGGTGTGGCGATCGCAACATCAAAATCCAGCATGCCGCCTTCGATCTTCTTCATGGTTTCATCGTCATCAGCAACGAGGTCAGCGCCAGCAGCACGCGCTGCCGCTGCCCCTTCCCCTTGCGCGAAGACCAGCACACGCACTGTTTTGCCCAAACCATGTGGCAAAACGACAACATCCCGCACCTGCTGATCTGCCTGACGCGGGTCAAGCGCTGTGCGCATGTGAACTTCCACTGTTGAATCAAACTTGGTGATGCTGGTTTCCTTCGCGAGGGCAACTGCATCGCGCGCGGAATATTCCTTGTTTAAGTCCACCTTAGCCAGAGCCGCTATATATTTCTTTCCATGTTTAGCCATTTTATCCTCCGTGGTACAAGCGTGGCGCTCCAGGCGTCACTCCCACCAATTTACTCAATAACGGTAATGCCCATCGAGCGGGCAGTACCTTCAATCTGCTTGATCGCGCCTTCAAGATCAATTGCGTTCAGATCCTTCATTTTCTGTTCCGCGATCTCTTTCACCTGTGCACGTGTTACTTTACCGATCTTTTCCTTGTTTGGCACACCAGAGCCCTTCTCAACTTTTGCAGCCTTGCGCAACAGCACAGCCGCAGGAGAAGTCTTCAAAACGAATGTGAACGAACCATCGGTGTAGACGGTAATTTCCGCCGGGAGAACTTCGCCCTGACGATTCGAGGTTCGGGCATTGTACTCCTTACAAAACGCCATGATATTGATACCATGACCAGCCAACGCAGGACCGACCGGGGGAGCCGGGTTGGCTTTTCCAGCTTCAAGCTGGAGACGAACGATTGCCTTAAACTTCTTTGCCATTTTTACTCCTTTGTGGTTATAACGGGCGATTTAGGGGACGCCCTCCCACTGTATCAGGCTGCGGATTCTCGCTTCGCGCAAGCTGCAACCTGTTACTGTTTAATTTATGCCTTCTCTACCTGCAAGAAATCCAACTCGACAGGCGTTTCACGTCCGAAGAACGAAACCATCACGCGTACCTTCGTGCGCTCCATATCGATCTCGGAGACAACCCCGCGGAAGTCATTGAACGGTCCATCGATGATCCGGACACGTTCCCCAACCTTGAACGTGACTTTGACGGTTGGAGCTTCGGCTTCCATACGCTTGACGATCTGTGCAACCTCTTCGGGACGCAGTGGTGTGGGATTGTTTCCCATGCCCACGAAACCGGTCACGCCTGGCGTATTGCGCACTACATACCAGGACTCTTCCGTCAATGCCATGTTCACCAGCACGTAGCCCGGGAATATATGGCGTTCTACTGTGCGGCGCTTGCCATCCTTAACTTCGATCTCTTCCTGTGTAGGGATGACAACGTCAAAGATCTTGTCCTTCATGCCCATCGTCTCGATGCGCTGTTCAAGGTTATGACGGACTTTATTCTCATAACCTGAATAACAATGGATCACGTACCAGGCCGGTCCTTCGGTCGGTTCGGGAGCAGGTAATTCATCGGATGAAGATACAGGCATGCTCTCGATAACAGGAACGTCAATTTCATCCGCTTCATCCACCGAATCGGAATCGTCGATAGACGAAGCTGTTTCATCAGTAGGAGCCTCAATCGCCACGGCGTCCCTTGATGATGTACTCACATCCGAATCAGACGATGAAGATTCGCCCAAGGAATCCTGTGATTCCTCAACTTCATCTTCTACTGATTCGCGTCCAAATTGATCTTGCGGCTCCTGCACAGACATAAGAATCTCGAATTCCTCTTACGAAAAGCCCAGTATCAAATTCAACAGGACTCGAGCGCCGGCATCGGTCACACCAAGGATGATGCCCATGACGACCATGACTGCCAACACCAACAGAGTGAGCTGACGCGCCTCAGGCCAGGTGGGCCATGATACCTTACGAAGTTCACCAGTTGTCTCACGGAAAAACGACTGGATTGGATTGGACTTCCTGTTTCTATCTCTTTCAGCCAAGACGGACTCCTTCGTGTTTCTTACGGCTAAAACGCCGCCCTACAGACGGCGGCGTTGCCATCATTTACAGGCCAGGCAGGACTTGAACCCACAACCGCTCGTTTTGGAGACGAGTGCTCTACCAGTTGAGCTACTGGCCTACGTTTTCAGTTAGGTAGTTCCCTGTTTTGAGGATTCCATAGTTCACATCCCAAACCATTCGACTACCTAACCCTAACCAACTACTTCGTTTCACGATGCGTTGTATGCTTTCGACAACGCGGACAGAACTTGCTGAACTCAAGACGATTTGGGTCGTTTCGTCGATTCTTCTCAGTCGTGTAATTTCGCTCTTTACAGTCATTGCACTGAAGTGTAATCACTGGGCGAACATCTTTCTTCTTGGATGCCATTCTAACTTACCAACTTTCTTTCTCTTATTCAATGATCTTAGTAACGACGCCTGCGCCGACGGTGAGACCGCCTTCACGGATGGCGAACTTCGAACCCTGCTCCAACGCCACGGGCACGATCAACTCCACCGTCAGGTTGATGTCATCCCCAGGCATCACCATCTCG
>DATKED010000025.1:0-9957 GCA_035512375.1 Anaerolineales bacterium | reverse complement strand
TCGCTCACCTGAAAACGTCAGGATGAAGGAGAGTAAATAAAGTGCAAGCGGTAACACCCACAAAAATGGGATCACGGCGACTTCCTGGGTAATCTGATTTGTAACAGATAACAAAAACAGGGAGGCGGTCGCGCTGAGGGCGATCCATAACGACATCAGCGCGAAAGAGGGGCGATCCGTTGGTGAAACAGGATCAGCTTTCGGCTGCGCGCGCGACACTGCGCGTCCGCTTTGCGCGGCGATCCAGCCGGCAAGCAATCCAAAGAGGACAAAACCCAAAGACCAGACCCATCCCTGTGAGCGGAGGGATAAGGTTGGTTCGATCAAAAGAGGATAGGTGAGCAGACCAAGCAACGAACCGGCGTTCGACAGCGCGTACAGGCGTGCATAAGAGCGTTCCGGAAAAAGACGACTGAACCAGGCTTGCATGAGAGGACCGTTGGTCGCAAGAATAAAATACGGCAAGCCGACAGAAACAATAAGCAATTGAAAAATGTCGATGATGGGAAGACTACTATCATCGGGTTTCCAGGCTGAACCCGGTGTGATGGGTGAATTCCAAATGAACGAAAGGAAAACCAGAAGCGATATGGCGAACGAGATCAACGCAATGTGAACAATGGCTTGCTTTGCCGCTCTCGCACGCCCTATCAGCCAGTAGGCATAGGCATACCCGCCGGTCAACAGGACTTGAAAGAATAGCATGACCGTCGACCAGACCGCCGGTGTCCCACCAAACCATGGCAGGATGAATCTCCCGATCATCGGCTGGATTTGAAAGAGAAGAAAAGCAGAAAGAAAGATGCTGACTGCAAAGAGGATCATGATTTCTCTGAGAGATGATAAGCAATTTTACAGTATTGGAATCAACATTATTGATCTCAACATTAAAAACATAGTCGAGGGTAATACCCTCGACTATATTGCATCAGCAAATGACCTTAGTGTTAATGGGTTCCCGGCACGCGAACGTCGATCCACACCAGCCGGTGATCGGAGCTGGGGAACGGGAAAGTGCCGACCAGCGGGAATAACGGATCAGTATTCAGTGGCCAGAAGACAGCCGCATCCACGATCTGAAGATTTTTCCTTGGGAGCACATAGTCTGCCCTGAGGTTACCGGGCGCGGTGTCGGAGAAGTCTGCGGTGTCGAACGCCGGATCACTCTGGTGCGTGAGGTTCGCGCCACCCTGCAACGCGGACTGCTGGACCGCGCCCTCGCTGCTTGGGGTCACCTTCGTATTAACGAGCGGATGCTCCAGCAGGAGCTGGATCGAGCCCGGGATGCTGTCGCCATCGAGCGGATCGGAGTTCTGGTCGCCGGCGATCACGAATAACGACCCCGGCTGGAGCCCACCGGACTGGCCGTTGTCATCATAAATGTACCTGCTTCTCTGCCCAGGGCTAATGTAATCTGCCCAGAAGCGGATCTCGTCGAAGTTGCGCCTCCCGTTGCGGTCCTCCGGACCGTCGAAGACCGGCGGAGTAGGGTGACTCACAAGGAAGTGAACCACTTTGTTGCCGATCTGGATCGGAACATCCCAATGGCTTTTGGAGGAAAGGCGGAACACATCCAGCTCCTCAGGGGAATACCAGTCTGCGGGCGCCGGGGTGTTAGGATCGTCGGGCAGCAACGCGCCGGGCATGTCCTTCCACAGGAAGAGCTGGAAGGTCCGGATATCGTCATAGTTTATCGGGAAACGGGAATAGACAGCCATACCGAACTGCCCCGGGAAGAAGCCAAACCCGAAGGCGTCATCGGGACCGCCGACCACACCGTCGTTGTTCAGGTCGAAGCCCGACGGAATGCCGGTGTTGGAGGGCGCCACAAAATAGTAACCGTATTCGATGGGCTGCGCTCCGTTCTGAGAAATGGAGAGGTAATTGTCCTGGAAGAGCTCGGCTGCGAGCCCACCTTCAACGAAGTCAAATTCGTTGATGAGCAGCACGTCGGGCCGGGTCCGTTGGATGATCTCAGCTACGGTCTTCGCCTGAGCATTGTCCGGTGTGGAAAGATCAGCTACCAAATCGCCTGCGTTAAAGCGATTGAGCGAAGCGTTGAACGTCGCAAAGCGGACAACGGCGAGCCCTCTGGCGCCCGGCGCGTCCGCCGGCGCAGCGCCGACAGGTGCGGCGAGCGCCAAAATTAATATCAAAACGATCACGATCCAGCTTATTTTCTTATGCATGGGATTTCCTTTCTTGCTCAGGATCCTGGCAGGTCATCCCACCGGGTTTGACCTGCCAGACCCACGATTATTCCGGTATGTGATTTAGATGGCATGCCGCCGATCAGGGCAGACTGCGCTGCGCCACCATAGTCCGCCAGCACGCCGTACGCTAGGGATCCTGGCGCTTCTTCTTTGTCAGCCTCGCGGTGTCTTCGTTTATGCTGGACCCGGCCCCGGCAGGGTCGGGTCCAGCGGCTATCGAACTTCGCTTCTAGGGCAGTTCGTTGACCCGGTCGGTGCTCGGGGGAGCGACCGGGCTGAACGTCCCAAGGTAGTTGACAAGTGCCTGGAGGTCGTTCCCACCGTCCAGCCGTGGCGCGCTGATTGTGGCAAACGTGAAGAAGTTGTCCCCGCCGTCGGCGAGGAAGTTGTTCACCGTCACCATGTACGTGGCAGCCAGGCTGAGGTCAACGCCGTTCAGTTTCACATTCGTTACCGACACTGATGTGCAGTTACCCGCTACAATCGTCTTGGCGAGATCGTACGTGAAGCCCACCGACACACCCAGGTGCAGGAACGCTCGGCTCGATCCGGCTGGCTGACACTGTTCTTCGAGCACCGAGATGATCTGGGCACCGGTCATCGGGAACGTGATTAGGGTGTTACCGAACGGCTGGAAGGTGAACGCCTCACCGAAGGTGACGACGCCGTCGCCCTCGCCGGCCGACTCCGGATACGTCAGATTCGACCGGACCCCACCTGGGTTCATGAACGCCACGTCGGCGAAGTTCGACGATGTCGCCCACAGCTGGGCATCGGCGACCAGGTTGCCGGCTGCCGACTCGACGGAGCGATCGTCAGCGCCCGGAAAGGCCTCGCTAGCGCCGTTGCGGAAGATCGTCTCGGTGATCGTCCCGACCGGTGTGTTGCCGGCAGCGGCGTAAAGAGGCTGCCACTTGGCGATAATCGCGGTGATCGCCGGGTCGGGGCTGAGGGACGCCTGTTCAACGACATGGTTAGTGGCTGTGCTCAGGTCGCGGCGAACGTCCTTGGTCCGCTTGTCGAGAACGAGGTTCAGCTCGGAGACCAGCCGGCCGAAGGAATAGGCACTTGTGACGATACGCGGTTGGCCGGCGGCGTCGGGGAGCACGCAGTTATACGGCAGATGGGTATGGCCTGTGATCAGCGCGTCGATCTCTGGATCGAGCGCAGCGTTGATGGCGACGATCGGACCGGAGATCCCCGCGCACGCGTCCACGGCACCGGGAGGAGGCGTCTGAGAGCCGCCCTCGTGCAACAGCACGATGATGGCGTTGACACCTTGTGCCTTCAGGATGGGTACGAGCGCATTGGCCGTCTCAGCTTCATCGAGGAATTCCCAGCCCTGGATGCCGGCAGCTGCGACAAGGGTATCAGTTGCCTCGAGAGTCATACCGATGAAGGCGACCTTGACGTTGTTGAAGCGCTCGATCCAGTAGGGCGGCAGGGGGGTTTCGCCGGTGGTCTCGTCGACGACGTTAGCAGCCAGCCACTGGAAGTCGGCACCGGCATACGGCTCGGCGGGGAAGTAGCAGCCATCCACGGGATGACAGCCACCGTTCTGCATGCGGAGCAGCTCGGTGACGCCTTCGTCGAACTCGTGGTTGCCCACGCTGGAGACGTCGAGCTGCATCGCGTTGAGCGACTCGACGGACGGTTCATCGTGGAAGAGGCCGGAAAAAGCTGGCGAGCCACCGATCAGATCCCCCGCGGCAACGGTTAAGCTGAACTTGTTGCCCTGGCGCAGCTCGGAAAGCTTCGCGGAGAGGTACTCAGCACCCCCGGCCACGGTACCCTCGACGGTACCGGGTGTGTTCGACTCGAGATGGCCATGGTAATCGTTGAACGCCAGGATCTGAAGCTCGATGAGTTGACCCGGCGGATCGGGGTTGCCCGGGCCCGCTTGCGCTCCAGATACAGGCGGCATGAGCAGAAGACATATAATTAGAATTGACAAGATTCTACCTGTTGTGCGTTTCATATTTTCTTGTTCTCCTTTTGTAAAATTGGCACAATTACAGATCGTTACATGGGAACGCGCGCAGTTATTCCTCCACCAAGCGGGAAAATGCCTTGCCTAACATCACCACCTTTCTCTTTATGAATGTTAGCAGGCCTGATTATCAGACCGACGATAATTGCACACTTTAAAAGGTTGCTATGCTTTGGTTATTGATTGTTGAAGCGGCGATGGGAATGATTGCAACATAATTCTAACCATACGGATAGTGAAAGTCAACTAATTTTGCTATTAAAATGTTACAACCTAGATAGAAGAAATGATGCGACCACTTGAAATCACCATCCCGCTTCTGTTCACGCTCTATTTGATCTGGCGTCATCCGCGCCCGCCGGTTATTCGGCTTTTGCCTGTTGCCGCGCTTGCTCTTACTTTGGTCCATTTTGCGCTCGAAGGGTATCGTTGGCAGATGATCCCACTCTACATGCTGACAGGTCTGCTTACGATAAGTTCGTTGATGAAGATACGTTCAGCGACTGACGGGAAACCCATTGCCTTGTTTTTAGCCCTACTCCTGCTTGCCGTTTCAACTGCGCTACCGATTCTTTTACCTGTTCCGTCAATCCCCACGCCAAACGGACCTTATCAGGTGGGCACGCGCATCTACGAATTGACAGATTCGACCCGCCAGGAGCTCTATTCAAGCAAAGACGAGGCGCGTCGGTTCCAGATCCAGGTTTGGTATCCATCGGAAATCAGCTCATCTGACGAGCGCGCTCCGTGGATATCACACGCCGATATTTATGCGCCTGCTATTGCGACATATATTAACATGCCATCCTTCTTTCTTGATCATCTGGCACTTGTCGAAATGCCAGCGTACAAAGAATCAAATGTCGCGCCGACAAATGAAGGATATCCTGTTATTCTGTTTTCACACGGCTGGAACGGATTCAACGCTCAGAATACAGGGCAGGCCATCGAGCTCGCAAGTCACGGGTACGTCGTCGCTGGAATACAACACACCTATGGAGCGGTCATTACAATGTTCAACGATGGAAGCATCGCGTACAATAACCCGTCTGCATTACCAGGCGGCGCGCCGGACGAGGAATACGAAGCCGCTGCCCAAAAACTCGTCGATCAGTGGGCAGGCGACCTGGCATATGCGTTGGATTTCCTGCAAGAGCAAACTAACGATCCGGAAAGTCCATTCTACGAATCACTCGATCTTTCACGGGCCGGTGTGTATGGACATTCCACTGGTGGTGGTGCTGCGATCCAGTTCTGCGGCACCGACGCGCGCTGCAAAGCCCTGCTCGGCATGGATCCGTTCATGCGCCCCGTTTCGGCTGAAGTGCTGAAAGAGGGAGTCACACAACCTGCTTTCTTCATGTTCAGCCAGCACTGGGCAGATGATGTGGACAGCCGTAACAATAAGTTATTTCATGGATTTATTTTGAACTTACCACAATATTTTGGGGTCATCTCCATTGATGGAACAGCTCATTATGACTTCAGCGACCTGCCCCTCCTCTCGCCCCTCGCTCCAAGATTGGGACTTAAAGGTCCGATCAATGGCAATCGTGTCACAACGATTATTAATGATTATCTCGTATCGTTTTTCGATGTAACCCTCAAAGACGTACCAATGGACATTTTTGAAGGAAATAATCAAAAATATAATGAGGTAAGATCCAACGAGTAAAGTCATTCGTTTCGAATCACCACTCTATTTTTCCCAGCTTCTGCTAAAATGCAGCCATCTTGTCCCGTTTGCATGATCTTATTTTGTGAAAGATTACCTTGCCCCGATCCATCTTCGGACGGCGTCCTCCGCCTCGATTCCCTGCCGGATGAACTCTGCAATGTATTTCTGGTCAACTACTTTAATGATCTGTATGTATGAGGAGTAACCATGTTCAACCGTGAACTGACACATGCGGTGGATGATTTCACTACGCTCGTGCTCCCTCTTTCAGAAAAAGATCTGGAGCGTGAATGGATCTGGAATGACCACGATGAAGAGGGAATTCGCTTCGCCTTCTTTGTGACTCTGCAAGAGTTGCGTCATCTCGCCGTGACTCTTTCCACACTCCGCCCCAAGCCGACGCCTGCTCAGCACATCCTCAGCCAGTACCACGCCGCGTACATGGACCTGCAAGCTGCCCTCCTGGGTATCTCTAATGAAGATGCCGAACGTGTTCCTTCGGAGGGAGAGTGGCACGTTCAAAAAGCGTATGCTCACATCCTGGGCACGGAACTGAACTTTACGATCACCATCCGTTACGCGCTGGAAAAACATCGCGCCAGTGTATGGATACCAGAAAAATATTCCGATGAGGATGCAGACCGGTTAGCCGGCATAAGTGACGAAGAATACCTGGCGCTGATCAAAAGTCCGCTCGAAAAGATGATTACATATCATCAAGAGTTGCATCAAGTCATCGTTGAGGAGTTCAGCAGGATCACGGATCAGGAGCTCGATCTGCCATCCACATTTTGGGAGGAAACGCGTTTCCCCATCAAGCATAGATTACATCGCTATGAAGCCCACTTTGCCCAGCACACCGTTCAAATCGATAAAACACTTGTGGCAATTGGCAGGGTTCCCAGCGAGTCAAAACGATTGCTTCGCCGGATCTATGCTGCCCTTGCCGAAGCCGAAGGGATGATGATCGGCGCGAAAAAAATGGACGAGACAGTCATTCTGGCAACTGCCTCATCCATTTCAGAGCGGACCAAAGATCTCAGTGATCTGCTTGGGTAAATTTACTTCGCCGTTGTTTTCATTTTGTGGCGTGCAAGTGCCACCTGGATCAGGCGATCGAAGAAAAGCTTGTAACCACCTTCGTCATATAAAATCATGTAGTCCGCGGGACCGTATTCCTCGGGCTTGAGCATGATGGCGGGGTTCGGGTTGATCTCCAGGATGAAAAGCTCTCCCTTTTCATTCATGCGGATATCACAACGACCGCAGCTCACTCCACGCATTGCCTTGTACATGCGTATGGCAATGTCGTGAAGGCGTGCGACCAGATCAGGATCGGTGACTTCTTTGAAATCGAAGGGGACGTTGTAATCCCATTTCACATCGGTATGCCAGAATTCCTCGCCAGGAGGAAAGACCAGCTCGGCAGGAGGATAGGCGATCGGGTTATCAGGGTCATCGGGGTTATCTACCACAAGGACGTTGTATTCCTTGCCTACGATGAATTCTTCCATCCGCGCGGCGCCGAACTCGCTGCAAACGCGTTCGACCTGGGCGGCCAATTGGTCGGGGGCATCCGCGCGCGACTCGCGGAACATGCCTGTGCTGCCATAGCTTTTGGGATGCTTGACCATGATCGGATAACGCAGGTTTTTAACAAGCTTCCGTGCTTCTTCAACACTTGTTACTCGATATCCCTTCGCAAAACCAACTCCATGTGCATCCGCGGCGGATTGCATCTCCTCACGCGTTGGGTCGAAGAAGCGCGAGTCCGCTCCAGTGAATGGCAGGTTCAATTCTTCAAGCGCTCTGACAACATCTATACCCTGATACGCCCAATCAGAGTCTTCAGCATACTCATAGCCTTCACAAAGATTCAGATACACATCGAACTCGTTGCGCGCGTCCAATGCACGCAGGACATCCATGACGGGATCGGTCATCGTGACCATCTCCCAGTCAAATCCCTGCATGTAGGGTGCCGGGTTGAAATCCTGAATCTCTTCATCTGTAAGAATGCAAATGCGCATCGTTCACCTCTTTATTAGTTATGGATGTTCAAGCTTATCTGTAAACATGTGATTCACATGATGATACAAATCGCTTTTCTTATTATTACATAAACCTATACGATGACAATACCTTTGAACATTAAAAGTTTTGCATTCGATAATAAAACAATTATGTATAATAGACATTATCGGAAATAGGGATAAGATAGGTGAATGCTGACCTACGAAGAACTAAAGAAAAACGTGCGCAAGTGTGTTTCCATGACAAGCCTGACGCCAGACGAGTTTGAATATTTACTGCCAGCATTTGAACAAGCCTATCAACAAGTTTTTCCTGTCGCCAGGACAAAAACCGGGCAAGCGCGGGAGCGAAAAGCGGGCGGAGGTCGAAAAGGCGCTCTTGCCCGTATCGAACAAAAACTGTTGTTTGCATTAGTGTACCAAAAGAGTTATGCGGTGCAGTCAATCATGGGTGAACTGTTTGGAATAGGTCAATCGCAGGCAAATGAGTGGATCCACACGTTGTTACCTATCTTGAAACAAGCCTTGGACGATCTCGGGTATGAACCCGAACGGGATCCGAAAAAGTTCAAGAAAAGTGAGCCAGGTCAAAAGGATGCGGTTGGTTCTATTATTGACGGTACCGAAAGACGGCGCCAGAGACCCAAACAGGCGAAAAAACAGGCTTTGCACTACAGCGGCAAGAAGAAAATCCACAGTGACAAGAATGTGGTGATTGCCACCGTCAAGAAAAAGCGGGTTTCCTTTCTGAGCCAGACCTACCCAGGCAAAACCCATGACAAAAAGATAGCCGAGACCGAGCACATCACGTACCCAGAATACATGACCTTGTATAAGGACACAGGCTTTCAAGGCTACGAACCCAAGGTGCACAAAACGGTTCAACCGAAAAAAAGCCGCGCAAGAAAGACCTGACTGAAACAGAAAAGGCAAACAACCGCAAAATATCCAAGGTCCGTGTCAACGTCGAACATGCCATTGCAGGCATCAAGCGTTCTCGATGCGTAAAGGATATATTACGAAACACAAAAGACAACTTTTCCGATCTCGTCATGGTGATCGCTTGCAGTTTACATAACCTTCGGGTTGACCGCAGAAAGAAACCCTTGAAACTATGACCCAAAATCTTATTTCCGATAAAGTCTATTGACTGCGCCTCAATTCACGCTCGGGAAGTACCCAGTCATCATAAATTTCGGGAAGAAGGTCACCCGCATAAAGCTCAACGGCTCTTTGGAAATTTTCAGCATCCGGGCTAGCCATCAAGTTATCAAATTCCCAGATATCAACCCAAAGGTTCGCATTCGGCTGGATCGCGAGCGTATCGCTGTCAACCCTCAACCACTCCGGCGTAATGACCTTTTGCAGCCGATAGAGCACATCGGAGAGGTTACGCCGTCCACGGTCTGGTGGGGCGTCGGGCCAAAGCATATCTGCCAGTATCTCGCGGCGATATGGGACACGAGGACGCACAATCAAATATGCCAGCAGGCTTCGAGGTTTGTCCCCGGTCAAAGGGAATATGGCATTTACATTGTGGATTTGCAGGGCGCCAAAGGTATGCACCCGATATGAACTCTGGTCTTGTTCCATGATCTTAAAAAAACGCCAAAATTTAAAACACGATAGGAAACAATATATATCACAGTTCTCTGTCGCGCCGAAAAGCGTCGAAAGTACCAGTCTCATAAATCAGAAGGAGTGCACAAAACATTAATCCAGCCTAATCCTATATTAGGGAGAATCCCACTTGCGTGATGGGCAAATCCTAGATAATGTATATATTACAAGGGCCAAGAATAATTGTGAGGCAGGTCATTGCTGCTTCGCGAATATTTCCGGTAAGGATGCAAGTTTAATACTATTTAGAGATGCCAGGAGGCAGATATGAGACTAAAAACGTTAATCACAAGTATCGGACTGGGGGCTGGGTTGATGTATTTCCTCGATCCACAGCACGGGACCCGCAGACGAGCCATGGTGCGGGACAAGGCAAATCGCTTCGTTAACAACATTGACACCTCGATTGACACCGCCATGGAG
>DATKED010000024.1:0-5582 GCA_035512375.1 Anaerolineales bacterium | reverse complement strand
TGGCTGTAAATAGCGTTGCCACACCGGCGATGCCGTTAAATTTCCACGAGGTGTGGAGTAAAACCATGTAGGGTCCAACAAGGCCGGTGAAGATGTGGAACTGCAGCCAGGTGGACATTCTTCCCCACTTCACGCTCCGGCTCCTTTTGCGAAGGCTATAGAGCGTCTCGGTCATGAGCATGAAGGTAAAACCAATAATCCCTAGTCCGTGACCGAACAATTCGCTGGCGGGCGGGATCTCGCGCGTCAAAACAATGACCAGGCCGTATAGCCCTGTGCTGATGATCATTGCAAGAAATGCGAACCAGAGTTCCCTGTTCCCACGCAGCATGTCGCCCTACCTTTTGAATATCAGTCCTTAATTGGACTCTTGACGCGCCCAAAAATCAGCCACAATATCGCCGATCCTGGCGTTGGGCATGAGCAGCTCTTCCCGGATCAGAGATATATCCACATGCCCAGAGATGATCTTTTGAAGCGGGAAAGACAACTTTTGATCACCCATCACGATCGCGCCAAGCAATGTCTTCTCCCCAACCAGCAACCGCAAACGGTTCACTTCAAAACCCGTTTGCGCAACAATGGCATCGGGAAGCTGCCGCCAGGTCTCACTATCGCCGCGCGCGATGCCGACCAGGTCATGATCGCGGCCGCGACCCACGGTGCCAATGATCGTTGTCGTGAGTCCAGCCAGGCGCGTCACATTGAACGGTGGAGATTTAAGATAAGCCGTTGTCCTGCCAGCCATGTTCAACCCGGCGGTAGTTCCCTGTTGACGGGCGGGATTCCACAAACTATCCAGAATCGATCTTCCACTCATGGGATCATAGATTTGCGCTACATCACCGGCTGCGAAGATGTCGGGATCATTTGTCTGCAAATATTCATTGACCAGAATTCCCCGATCGACCGCCAGCCCGGCCTGCTTCGCCAGATCGACGCGCGGACGGATCCCGATCGCATATGCGACCAGTTCGCACTTCAACATTTGTCCTTTCTGCAAGCGTACACCATTGACTCTGCCATCTTTGCCTGTCACTTCAATGGCTTCAGCATGGTGATGTAAAGTTACGCCTTCCACCTTTAAGCGGTGCTCTATAATCCGTGACTCCTGCTCATCCAGGACATTACTCCAATAACGGTCTCCTCGCAATAGATAATGAACTTTCATGCCACGCGATAACAGTCCTTCTGTCAGTTCGAGGGCAGTGATCCCGCCGCCCACCACAACAGCCGTTTTGCCGCGCCGCGCATGCTTCAGAATCAGTTTTGCATCCGCCATATGATCAAGTTTCAGAACACC
Source organism: Anaerolineales bacterium (assembly GCA_035512375.1). Lineage (GTDB taxonomy): Bacteria > Chloroflexota > Anaerolineae > Anaerolineales > Villigracilaceae > Defluviilinea. The sequence goes on along the minus strand of DATKED010000024.1, from coordinate 4,279 downwards.
CTCAAGGTTCGCTCCCGGAACTTCCAATGGTATGGCTTGCGCACCGACTGCGATCAGCAAACGGTCATATGGAACGGTGGATTGGTTATCCAGTTCCAAAGAGTATTCTGCACACGAAAGCTTGATTACCCGCCCTTTGACATAACGGAAATTCAGCATACGTAGTTCATCGGCGGTGCGCGGAAATAATGCCTTGTCATGCAGTTCCCCGGTCAGGTAATAAGCGAGCCCCGGGCGGGAATAAAATCCGTACGGGTCGTCGCCAATTAATGTGACATTACTGAAAGAATCGATGGAACGGATCGCTTCAATCGCCGCAATCCCAGCCACGCCGGAACCGATGATTACATAATTCATGAGCTCCCCTTGGTGAACAGGTCTATTTCTTCAAAACGCAATACGCCGCGCGGACAGCGTGCCACACATTCCCCGCATGTGATGCATTGACTATGCTTGACGGGCTCGCCACGCCAGGCGTGCGCGCGTACATCAATGCCGACCGGACAGTTATAGCTACAAATCCCACACTGCACACAGCGGGCGGAGTCCGGTACCACCTGTCCCGACGAGAGGACCGTGTGCTTGTTCGCATCCCGCTTGAATATCCTAAGAAATTTCATATTAAGCCCGTTGCCCAAACAGAAAATTATGATGTAGCTTCATTATAGACAAATGAGAGACGATGAAAGTCATGAGTATGTAATAAAGAAGAGAAAAAAACAGAGCTGCCCTGCGGCAACTCTGTCTGTTTCGCAAAACTTGGGCCAGCGACGGCTAGCCAGCCGCCATGCAAGGCGGCGTGAGTTTTACGAGATGGGCACGACATTGGCGGCTTGCAATCCCTTGGGGCCATCCTCAACGGAAAACTCCACCTTCTGTTCAGCTTCCAACTTGCGGTAGCCGTCAGACTGAATAGCGGAGAAGTGGACGAACACATCCTCACCACCATCGCGGCCGATGAAGCCATAGCCTTTGGTGGCATTGAACCACTTGACAGTTCCAACGTAACGTTCTGACATCTTGCATTACTCCTGCTGATATTAAGTTTTATGCCCGTCCACCTTGCGCTTTCAAAGGCGAAACGGGCACGACGCACGCAAGATTATCATGTCTATCAAGTGATGTCAAGACCGCCTGTAACCTTCTTGTATAGGACTGCATAACGGGATGAGAGGTGGACCCACGGCGGCGACCACTTCACTTTTGAGGTTCCATTGCGGATGACCTTCCGCATCTCTTCTGGACTTTCAAACTGCTCCAGCACCATCAGCGACTGCCCCAGCTCGAACGCCGCATGCGCGTCAGAACCGACCGTTCCCGCAAGGTTATGCTTTTCCGCGAACTGACATGCCGCGCGATTGAACCTCGGCAACATGCAACGCGAGTTATAGACCTCAATTGCATCCACATGTGGCAGGATCTCAAGCAGATCAGGTTCCTGCCAACTGCCGTTCCGCCATCTGTCAAACGGATGCGAGACACTGATAAACGCGCCCTGGTCCTTCAGGCGGCGCAGCGTCTCCTGTGGCGTGAGCCCCTTTGGGATCTCCTCACTCACAAACGCAGCCAGGATCTCGCCGCGAGTTGTCATGATCTCCTCGCCCACAATGACCAGCTCCGGGTCGAGAGCCTGCGCCGCCCGCGCGCCCGCAACCGTATTGTGATCGGTCACTACAACACGGTCAACTCCCTTGCGGCGGCAGGTATCCACTAGATCGCGCGGGCGTGTGAGCGAGTCTTTGGAAAAGATGGTGTGGCAGTGGAATTCAACGTTGCAAATACGGGACAAATCCATTATGCCGCTTTTAAGATATTGATTAATTAGAACATATGTGCTACATTAGATGTGGACGCGTCGTTCCGAATTCTATCATTGATAATGAATACCCTCTTCGACCACGAGCATTCTGATGATGCCCATGTCTTGAACATTGCGGCCATGGCTGCGCATACACAGGCATTGGGCCCCGGCACGCGCGCGGTGGTCTGGGTGCAGGGTTGCCCACTCAACTGCCCCGGATGCCTTGCCCCGAAGTGGATACCGTTTGTTCCGGCCATGATCTTAAGACCAGAGGAAATCCTTGAAGAATTGGATTTGGACAGGATTACGGGGCTGACGTTCTCTGGTGGAGAGCCCATGGAGCAGGCTGCGGGTCTAGCTGCGCTGGCACGTTTGGCCCGCCGGAAAAAGAATCTTGATCTTATTTGTTTTTCCGGTTATCGGTATGAGCGCCTACTGAAGAACCCGCCAAACAATGGCGTCGCCGGGCTCCTGGCGGAAATCGATGTTCTAATTGACGGGCCGTTTATTCAGTCCCTTAACGATTCCGTCGGCCTGCGGGGCAGTTCAAATCAGAGAGCGATTCATCTGACTACCAGGCTCAGAGAATACGATTTTGAATCAAACACCCGGAAGGTTGAAATCACTATCAATGACGGCGAACTGGCATTCATCGGAATACCGACACCAGGCATTATGTCTGCGATGCAGACAGCTACTTTGGCAGATAAGAAAGGATGAATTGCGATGAGCGGTTATAAACGCGCCACGATCACGATAAGCGAGCAGGAATATCGCCGACTTCACCAAGCAGATATGAAGAGAAAGTTTGGAGGACTCACCCGGACAAAAGCGAAAGAAGCGGGACAAACGGCAGATCTAGCTAATACAGTTCGGCAAATTGAAAACCGCCAACGACAGCTGGAACAATCTTTGAGTGATCTCAATGAGGGTTTCAACCAGCTCGATGCGGAAGTGATACAGGATATCCTGACACAGAACGCGCTTTGCTATGAAAGCCTGGCAGCGATTATCGAAGAGACCGCGTCAGATGCCAATGATTCACTTGCCATCCTATCCCAACGTTTTACAGAAGAAATGCAGAGGGAACGCGAACAGTATCGTCATGGGCTCCACTCTCTTGTCCAGCGCCTGGACTCCTACGGAGAGAAGGAACAGGTCAAAGAGACGTTGGCCCGCCAGTGGCTGCGACAATCGGTGGGATTAGCGGATTTTATTCAGGAACAGTTTGAACATGAACGGTTCCTTCCCGGCAAGTTAGCCAGAGTTCTCAGAAGCTTGGATTTCGCTCAGAATAACCTGGCACAAGGGTTCCTTGAGTCCGGTCTTCAAATCTCACAACAGGCATTCCTCGACCTTTCAGAATTACATTTGGAACTGGAACAGCGCGTCATGGAATGGCAGTCGGAGTATGAAAGAACCTGTAGCGCAATTCGCCAGGTTCTTGCCGAGCTGGAACTGAATGCGAAAGTCAATGCCTTGGGCTTGCAGGGCGAGGAGCTCGCAGAGCAGGTGGATCTAGCCTATTGGACAAACGGGAAATATCATCAATTGATAGGCAAATGTCGACAGTTTCTGGAAATATTGGCCCAAGATCACCAGTCCATCTCGACCGCAGAACTGACGAGCCTTTACGCTGAAATACTTCCCGTCATAACGGAATCTTTCGAATCCATCGTTTATGAAGCACGGCTCAATGCCTTGAATTCGCAATTACGAATGAACATCGCAGAGACCGCGCTGCGGGCGCTGGAAACCCATGGCTTCAAGCTCAGCGAGGCCGGCTATGTCAGGGAAGATATGCGCGCTCCTTTTAAGGCTCATTTGGATAACCCGGATGGAAGCCGGGTTATGATTGAAGTTCTCCCCACGGACAAATCAAAACAGGAATTAACGAACGAATTGATCGTTATCACGAATCACCCCCATCTCAAAACTGAACAGGAAGCGCGGATGCAATGGGATGAGCTTTGCCGCAGCCTTAATCAGTACAATCTCAATGTTAGCCGTCCCGAGATCCGTGCCATGCCACCGCCCACCTTACAAGAACCTGCTCAACATCCTCCGCTCCTTAATGAGCAACTTATTCGTCCCGAGAAACAGAACCATGTTTGATAGAGTTGCACAGGCGTTGGCAACCTCAACCCCTGAACGGTTTTGCATCCTCTATGGATCAGGCGTGGAGGATGTTTTTATCAACAGCGACGGCGTGGAATTAAACATCGAGCACGCACTTTTGGCCGAGTTAAAGGCGCAAGGATACGAACGAGTCGTTTATAGCGCTCCTCACCGGCCTGTGTTTTTTCTGGATGAGCGCTCGGCTGCTCTCACCTGGACTTCAACCGCTCAGCCTTCCAACCTTGCGCGTGGAGAAGAACGCACGGCGTACAAGACCCGTGTCGGCAGCGGGCCCTTCGGTCCACGTTTGCTCAAGAGGCACTCACCCGCGCTTCCTCAGCCGAACTTTTACCAGCATGG
>DATKED010000023.1:0-14301 GCA_035512375.1 Anaerolineales bacterium | reverse complement strand
CAAGGCGGGCGTGCTTGGCGGCGAAGTGAAGGATATCCTGCTCCTCGATGTGACTCCTCTTACACTTTCCATCGAGACACTGGGCGCTGTTGCCACACCCCAGATCGAGCGCAACACGACGATCCCTACCCGCCGCAGTCAGGTCTTCTCCACTGCGAGCGACAGCCAGACACAGGTGGAGATCCATGTTCTGCAGGGCGACCGCCCAATGGCAGCCGATAACAAGTCATTGGGAAAATTCATCCTGGATGGCATTCCTCCTGCGCCGCGCGGCGTCCCTCAGATCGAAGTGACGTTTGATATTGATGCGAACGGTATTCTAAAAGTCACCGCACAGGATAAAGCAACAGGACGTTCCCAACATATTACGATCACAGCCTCCTCCGGTCTTTCGGACTCTGAAGTCGAAAAGATGCGCAAGGATGCCGAAGCCAATGCGGAAGAGGACCGGAAGCGCAAGGAGTTGATCGAAGTACGCAACAATGCGGATAATTCGGTCTATGCTGCTGAAAAAGCCTTGAGAGAATTTGGCGAGAAAGTCCCCGCCGACACAAGGTCGGAAGTGGAGGCAAAAGTGGCTGAGGTGAAGAAAGCCGCAGAAGGCGAAGACGGATCCGCGATCAAATCTGCAACCGAGGCATTGGGTCAGGCCATCCAAAAAATTGGAGCTTCCGTTTATCAGGCACCAAACGTTCCCGGCGATGGAGCCAGTGGAGCAGGAGCCGATCCAAACCCCGAAGCAGGACCGGATGTTGTGGAAGGTGAAGTGAAGGAATAAACCGCTTTGGACGGCGGCTCGAGCAGATAATATGTCAAACCGCGATTACTACGAGATCCTTGGCGTTGGACGGAGTGCGAATAGTGATGAGATCAAAGCCGCATTCCGCAAGCTGGCGCGCCAGTATCATCCGGACGTGAACAAAGAGGATGGCGCCGAGGAAAAGTTCAAGGAGCTTAATGAAGCCTATGGCGTGCTTTCGGACCCGGAGAAGCGCGCTCGCTACGACCGCTTTGGTAAAGAGGGACTAGGCAATATGGGCGGGTTCCGTGACTACACCGCGGACTTTACTGACATCTTCGAAGAATTGTTCGGCAGGGGATTTGGCTTTTCAACAGGACGAGGCTCACGCAATGCTCCACGCCGTGGACGCGACCTGCAGATGACGGTCATGTTGTCATTTGAGGAAGCTGTCTTTGGTGTGGAGAAAGAGATCGAATTCCAGCGCGAAGAAACTTGCTCGCGTTGTAACGGCTCGGGCGCGGAACCTGGGACATCCCCAACGCGCTGTTCCACTTGTAATGGACAGGGCGAAGTGCGTCAGGTGCGTCAGACCTTTCTAGGGCAAATGGTTCAGACCGCAACCTGCCCCGCCTGCAACGGGCGCGGTGAGACCATTTCATCGCCATGTAAAACCTGTCTTGCCAGTGGATTGGAGCGCAAGACTGTCAAGAAGAAAGTGCAGATCCCCGCAGGTGTGGATGGTGGGACACAGATCCGTTTGGCAGGGGAGGGCGGTCCCGGCGCCAACGGCGGACCGAATGGAAGTCTGTTCCTTATCCTGGATGTCAGACCGCACCAATTCTTCAAGCGCCGCGAGAATGATGTGATCTTGAATCTGGACATCAACGTTGCACAGGCTGCCCTCGGGGCGGACATTGAAGTGCCAACACTGGATGGCGATGAGAAGTTGAAGATCCCGTCCGGGACTCAACCTGGAAAAGTTTTTCATATCCGGAACAAAGGTGTTCCTCATCTGCGCCGCAATGGACGCGGTGACCAGTTGGTGATCGTCAATGTGGCGGTGCCCACCAAACTCACGAAGGAACAACGCGAATTATTCGAGAAACTGGCAGAGAGCTTGGGCACAACGGTCAAGCCGCAGGAAAAAGGATTCCTTGACTGGTTGAATGATGCGTTGGGAGGATGAAGTTAAGAGAATCGTCATTTGACGGCTCTCTTTTTTTAGGCTATAATTATGAATACTTGAGCAATTGTTCATATATTTATTATGTTACTGAAAAACCAAACCTCGACTCACCTGGCTGACCTGTTCAGCGCACTCAGCGACCCGACCCGTCTTCGCATCATATCTGTTTTGCTCGATGGGGAAATGAACGTTGGTGAGCTCGCGGCGCAGCTCGAAATGACCGAGTCTGCTGTATCACACCAGCTGCGCGGACTGCGTCAACTGCGCCTGGTTCGCAGCCGCAAGGACGGACGGCAGGTCTTTTACGCTCTCGATGATGACCATGTGGCGAAGCTCTATCGCCTGGGGCTTGATCACGTCGAACATGGATAACATGATGGAAACATTCCTGAATTATTTTTTGATCGTCTACTACACTCTGTTTTTTACGTTTGCCATGCTTCTTCCCACCTATCGGGTTTGGAAAACCACTGGCGTCAATCCATATAAGCTGGGAACCTCCGATTCGGCACATGATTACATCGGGAGGCTTTTCCGTATCACCCTTATCGCCTGTGCCTTGCTGATCGCCGCGTTTGTATTCTTTCCATCCGTTTACGAGAAATTTTTTCCCGTCTCCTTTTTGTCTCAGGGTGGGATTTCCGGAGCAGGGTTGATATTGTTGCTGTTTGCACTCGCCTGGGTTCTGATTGCTCAACAGCACATGCAGAAGTCATGGCGCATCGGAATTGACGAAGACGTCAGAACGGAGCTTGTGCAGCGCGGCTTGTTCAAGATCTCTCGTAATCCTATCTTTCTGGGGATGCGTTTGATGTTACTGGGGTTGTTCCTTATCCTGCCCAATGTCGTCATGTTGATCATAGGAATTGTAGGCGAAATCCTCATTCAAATTCAAGTGCGCCTTGAAGAGGAGTATCTAACACGCATCTATAGAGACTCGTATTTGACTTATCAAAAACTTGTCCGCCGGTGGTTTTAAAAGGTCGAAATGAATCAGACTCAAACCATTGAAATCCCTATCGCAGGGATGGATTGTACGGAATGTACACAAACTGTCCAGCGCGCAATTACTTCACTCCATGGAATCAAGAAAGCGGATGTATTTCTCTCCTCTGAAAAAGCCATCATCCAGCTTGATCCTTCGATGGTCAAAATGACGGATATCCGGAACGCCGTCAAAAATGCAGGCTATTCCATTCCGGAACAAAAGGATGATGAGACAGCTCCAAACCGTGCGCTCGGTCATTTCTCACGTCGCATTTTCACAGTGTTTGGATTGGTTTTTGGCGCAGCTATTCTGCTTGTTGTTGCAGGAGAATGGCTGGGATTGCTGGACGGCTTAACGCAGCTCATCCCTTTCCCCCTGGGTGTTGCACTTGTTGTGCTTGGCGGGGCGCCCATCTTCCTGAATGTCATTCGAGCCACAATCAAAAGACAGGTGATTTCACACACTCTCATGTCCATTGGGTCGCTTGCAGCGATCCTCGTCGGTGAATGGACAACCGCCATGGTTGTGGTCTTTTTTATGCATATCGGCAATTACACCGAGAAACTGACGGCTGAAGGTGCGCGTCGCGCAGTCAAGGATCTAACTGCCATGGCACCGCAATCTGCACGCGTAGAATGCAACAATGAGGAAAAAGAAATTCCAATTGCAGATGTGAAGATCAATGATGTGGTGGTTGTCCGCCCTGGCGAAAAGATCCCTGTGGACGGCGATGTCGTTTACGGACAGGGAGCCATCGATCAGTCTTCGGTGACAGGTGAGTCCATGCCTGTTGGAGCGGTGACAGGTTCACATGTGTTTGCAGCGACAATCCTCAAACAGGGGAGTCTGAAAGTGCGCACGCAGGCTATCGGCGCTCAATCCACATTTGGCAGGGTCATCAAAATGGTGGAAGATGCCGAGATGCATCGCGCCGAGGTTCAGCAATTTGCTGACAAATTCAGCGCCTATTATCTTCCGATTGTCCTGGGCATTGCCGCATTGACATTTTTGTTTAGCCGAGACCTGCTCGCAACAGCAGCGGTATTACTCGTCGCATGTTCATGTACCATTGCACTCGCCACTCCCATTGCCATGCTCGCCTCTGTAGGCGCCAGCGCGAAAAAAGGGGTTCTCATTAAGGGAGGAAAGTATCTCGAAACACTTGCACGCGCCGATGTCTTGCTAATAGACAAAACAGGGACGTTAACTCTGGGCAAACCCGTGATCACGGATGTGATTGCGTTGAATGGCATGGATGAAAATTCACTTCTTTCCATCGCCGCGTCTGCTGACCGATACTCTGAACATCCCCTGGCAGATGCGCTTCGCAGTGCATCTCGGGAACGTGGTCTGGCATTGCAGGAAGCAACTGAATTCGAGTCGATTGCAGGGACAGGAGTCCGCGCAAGGATCAATGGACAACGAATCTCGGTGGGGCGTTACTCCTTGGAAAGGAATGACCAGGTAACCACACTGGAATTACAGGGGAAGACGGTGTTATCTGTATTGATCGATGAAAAACCCGCGGGGTGGATTGCTGCCTCCGATACACTTCGAAGTGAAGTGCCAGCTTCTTTGCAGGCGGTAAAAGATCTTGGTATCAAACAAATTGAACTCATTACCGGTGACAACGAACGCGTTGCGTCTTCTCTTGCTGATGCTCTTGACATCTCGTATCGCGCGGGATTACTGCCTGAAGATAAAATTCGCATCGTAACCGACTATCAATCCCAGGGGAAAATCGTTGTAATGATTGGTGATGGAATTAATGATGCGCCGGCACTCGCACAGGCAAATGTAGGCATTGCCATGGGCAAAGCTGGGACAGATATCGCCATGGAAGCGGCGCACATTACTCTGATGCGCGAAGATTGGACATTGATCCCTAAACTGCTCCAAACCGCAAAGCGGACCATGCGAGTTGTAAAAGGCAATCTTGGTTTCACTGCGGTATACAACGTGATTGGTTTGATTCTTGCAGCTTTTGGTTTCCTCCCACCCATGCTTGCCGCAGCCCTGCAATCCATTCCCGATTTAGGCATCCTCGGGAATTCCGCACGGTTGCTGCGTCAAAAAGAAGGTTCATAAGGAATTATGGATCAACACACCACACGTACTCATTCTCATTTGCGTGAAGCTTCCCGGCAGACAACGCGTCGTCTCTCCCTTTCCCTTTTTCTGACGCTTGCTTTCGTCATCATCGAAGCGGGGGCGGGGATATTTGCCAATAGTCTTGCTTTGCTTACGGACGCCGCCCACAACCTGACCGATGTTATCGCGCTCGGTCTCACATGGTTTGCTGTCCGCATCACGGCACAGCCAGCCAACGCCCAGAGGACGTACGGCTACCATCGTGCAGGCATCCTGGTCGCGCTGCTCAATTCGACAACGCTGGTGTTGATCTCGCTGGGAATTTTCTATGAAGCCTATCGGCGTTTCCAGTCTCCGCCAGAGGTGCAATCGAATATTCTGATCGGCGTGGGTCTGATCGCAATCGTAATTAATCTTGTTACTGCGTTGCTTGTGCATCGCGGCAGTGAACATGATCTCAACCTGCGTTCGGCGTTCGTCCATTTGATGGGCGATGTTCTTTCCACCGTTGGCGCGGTGATCGCGGGTGTGATCATTTATTTCACAGACGCCAATTGGCTCGATCCGCTGGTGAGTGTCTTGATCGGTTTCCTCATCCTTTATAACGCCTGGGGCATCCTGCGCGATGCGGTCGATATTCTGCTTGAAGCCACGCCGCGCGATGTGGATGTTCAGGCGATGGTAAAAGACATTGCTCAAGTGGACGGTGTGCTTGGCGTTCATGACATCCATGTCTGGAGTCTCACGCAAAGTTTGCGTACCATGTCCGCTCACATCCTTACGGATGACCTGCACATCAGCGCGGGTGTGAACATTCAGCAGCAGATCAATGAGATCCTGCGTCATCGCTATAACATTGCCCACGCAACGCTTCAGCTCGAATGCGTGGATTGCTTCCCCGATTCACTATACTGTGATTTGAACGGGCATTTTCATGTGGACAACGCTCCGCATTCGGCTCATCGTTCAAGCCGCTAGTTGACCCCGTTAATTAAACTTCTATAAGCCTTCATTGCCATTGGGGGAATATTGAGTCATAATCATGCCCTATGATTAAAAGAATATTACTAAAAGTTTGGCGTATCCTTCCCCTCTGGCTTCAAACTGTATTATCTCGTGTCATACGACCGTTATTCCAGGTGTTCGCGGCAGCGGTCATTTTGGACCAGCACAAAAACATCCTGCTCGTCAAATCAACTTATCAGAGGTTTCATCCCTGGGGATTGCCAGGAGGCAGCCTGGAGTACGGTGAACATCCCGAGGAGGCAGTCATACGCGAAGTATGGGAAGAGACCGGGTTAAATATTTGCATTGAGAAGCTTTTGCTGGTCAACTCATGGCTGCCCGATCGGGTAGGCTTGTACTATCTCTGCAGAATTACCGGCGGAACATTCTATCCCAGTGATGAGGTATCCGAGTTCGCTTATTTCTCATTGGAGAAGTTACCTGATGTGCGTTCTTTGGATAGGGATATGCTAAAAAGATTACACGGACTGGTTGATCATGCACTGGCTTGAAGTTTCCCTCACTGTAAATGGAGAACTTGCAGAAGCCGTTGCCGATGTACTGGCGCGCTTTGCCTACAGCGGCGTGATGATGGAACAGGGCGTCAAATACATGGATGATGAAGATGCAGGTACGCCCACAGGACCGATCACCGTCCGCGCCTATCTGGAGATGAACGATCAGATCGAAGAGACGCGGCAGAAACTGGAAGAGTCTCTGCACTACCTCGGGATGATCCAGCCGTTGCCCGCCGCTTCCTACAAACAGATCGCCGACCAGAACTGGATGGAAGCGTGGAAACAGCACTACCGGCCGATCCTGGTGGGAGAGCAAATCGTGATTCTCCCTGCCTGGATGGATTCGCCAGCCCCCAATCGTGTAGCCATTAAGATCGATCCAGGCATGGCATTTGGCACCGGCACGCATCCCACCACGCAGTTATGTTTGGAATTGATGGAACACTATTTTGTAGGGGCGAACCACATGGTACTCGAAGGATATGATGCTTCGCCCCTCGTGATAGATGTGGGCTGCGGTTCAGGGATTCTTTCCATCGCGGCGCTTAAGTTGGGCGCAAAATCCGCGCTGGGTGTGGATATCGATACTGACTCGATTGTAAATGCGCGCGAAAATGCAAAAACGAATCAGGTCGGTGATGAATTAATCCTTGGCGTCGGTTCCGTGCAGGAAATTCTGGATGGTGAATTCGCGTTCCGCAAAGCACCTCTGGTCGTCGCGAATATTCTTGCCCCTGTGATCGTGCGTCTCTTTGATGTGGGGCTCGCGGAATTGATGGAAGTGGGTGGTGCGATCATCTTAAGCGGGATCCTGCAGGAACAGGCACAAAGTGTCGTCGAAGCCGCGCAAGCGAAAGGTCTGGAGGTGAACGAGCGGAAGCAGATGGCTGATTGGGTCGCGCTGAGGATGAGTCGCTGAATCCAAAATTCCCCATGATTTCCTACGATTAGATTCCGAATTGAATGTTAGAATACCGCCCATAATTTGACCGCCAAAGGAGAGTGTGAGATGAAAAGGAATACGAAAATTATTTTTGCAATTGTCTGCCTTACGTTGACTGGGTTGGCATGTAATGCAATAGCAGGTGGTGGGGGAGGTGATACTCCTGGTTCAAGAGTGATTTTGAGTGATGATTTCTCTTCCACACAATGGGGCATCGGTACAGATGCAGATAGTTCGATCGAATACGCAAGCAGTGCTCTGCAAATGATCGTGTACACGCAAAATTATTTTGTGTGGAGTACGCCCAACGATCAGGATTATCAAAACACCCATATGGAGGTGACTGTTCGCAACAACGGCACTGACTCAACCACGGCTTTCGGAATCATGTGCAATCAGCAGCCCGGGGCGAACGGCTCCTTCTATTATTTCGCCATGACACCCGCTGGGGAATACGCAATTGCCAAAGCCTCTGATGGACAGAGTGACATATTCCTCACGAACAATGATCAATGGGCATCTTCCGATCTAATTGCAAAAGATGCTTCTTCCTACCGTGTCGGTGCAGATTGCGGAAATGGCACCCTGACTCTGCATGTGGATGGTCAGCAGATCGCTTCAGTATCTGATGCGTCCTATATAAACGGTGGCGTTGCCTTATTCACGTGGAGTGGAGAAGATGTGAATTCGGCGGATGTATCCTTTGACGACTTTCTGATGACAGAGCTTCCGTAAAATTGCGTTCTTCAAAGTGAAATCCTGCGCTCGAGGCAAGCGCAGGATTTTTTGCTGCTAGCCATATGAACCGCTAAACTTTTTAGAAAAGGATCATATGTAAACTTCGAATCTTAAGCTGTAAATTTGCGCGGTACTTCGTAATTCAACTACTGAAATTCTGTGCTATGATTCGAGGGACATGGATCGCCGCAGACTCCTCTCTTACCTGCTTTTGAATGTGTTTGTTTCTGTCTGTGTGACCAGCGCGATCCTGTTTTGGTATCATCGTAATTATCGTTCGGTGAGCGTGTCTGCCGTTCAGCCTGCCGCACCGTTGGACAATCAGGGAGTTTCTGCTCCTCAGGCAACCTTGGATCCACAAGTTGATATCCCCGTTGAGATTGTCAGCGTGATAGGTGCAGGAACGTTGAACGCCGAATGGGTTGTGGTGAGTTACAAGGGAGAAGATCAGATCAACCTGGCGAACTGGGAGTTGAGAGACGAAGACCGTAATGTCTTTGTCTTCCCTCAATTGATCCTTCACCCGAACGGCGCTGTGCAAGTCCATACGTCTTCAGGGACGAACACGGTGATCGATCTATACTGGGGGGAAAGCGATCCTGTTTGGGAATCTGGCGAAGAAGCGCAATTGTATGATCCTAGTGGAAATGTACGCGCGAAATATAAAGTGCCTTAACTGCTGAAAGCTAATGGCTGACCGCTAATATGACTCAAGCACTCTACCGAAAATACAGACCAAAAGAATGGGATGAAGTTGTGGGACAGGATCACGTCGTCACGACCCTCAAGAATGCCATCGCGGCAGACCGTGTCGCGCACGCCTATCTCTTCGCCGGTTCACGCGGAACGGGCAAGACCACGCTCGCGCGTCTTTTGGCGAAGGCGGTCAATTGTACGAGCCCCGATCCTGTGAAGCGACCGGATAACGAATGTGAGCACTGTAAAGCCGTCAACGAGAATCGTTTCCTTGACCTGATCGAGATCGACGCGGCTTCCAACACCAGCGTGGATGATGTCCGCGATCTGCGTGATAGGATCAACTTCTCGCCTTCGCAAGGGAAATACAAAATTTACATCATTGACGAAGTCCACATGCTTTCGACTCAGGCCTTCAATGCGCTTCTCAAAACGCTTGAGGAGCCGCCTCCGCATGCCATCTTTGTTTTAGCCACAACTGAGATTCACAAGATCCCTGCGACCGTTTTATCGCGTTGTCAGCGCCACGAGTTCCGCCGCGTGCCTGTTGGCGAAATCGTCATGCAGCTCAAAATGATCATCAAAGCCGAAAAGGTCCAGGCAGATGATGATGCGCTTATCCAGATCGCGCGTCAATCTGCGGGTGGCATGCGCGATGCGATTTCATTGCTTGACCAACTTTCGTCCACGGGAGATAAGATCACCCTCGCGCTCGCGCAGACGGTGCTCGGCACAGCAACGAGTCAGACTGTACTGGATATCATTTCATCCGTCATGGATCACGATCCCGCACACGGGCTTGAAACGATTCATAAGGCACTGGATGCTGGAGCTGATCCGCGCTCGCTGGCTCGTCAGATCGTCGAATATTTGCGCGGACTCATGCTTATTCAAATGGGCAATGCCAATCAAGTCGAAGCGACGGCGGATGTGAAAAAGCAGATGGAAGCGCATGCGAGATCCTTTTCGACAAACGATGTCCTGCGCATGATGAAAGCCTTCAACAGTGCTGCGACAGACTTGCGCGGCGGCTGGCAGCCGTCCTTGAGTCTTGAAATTGCATTGGCAGAAGTATTGGATGCGCCGAATGAATCGGTTCCACTTCCCGCCGCGTCTCCTCCCTCCGCGGCGGTTCAAGCGAAGCCTCAGTCCGCTCCTGTTTCACCAGTAGAATCCAATTCCTCCGCGCTGAGCGAAGACGAATCGGCCCAGGCATCCCATCCATCAGAAGCCTTTGCTATCAGCGCGGGCGATATTATCAAGGCATGGAAACATTTGTCCGCATCTCTTCCAAAGGCGCAGGCCAATCTCTCCGCGTTGTTGAACTCAGTCAGGATGATCGATGTGCAGGGCAAAACATTGGTCCTGGGTTTGGCGAGTGATGTGCTGGTCTCAAAGATCGACAAGCCCGATCAGATCGAAGTGATCCGCAAGTTGATCAGGGATGAATTCGGCGTGGAGGTGAGTGTCCGCTGCGTGGTGACGACCGCGAAGGGCAAAATCCCGCCGAACGTGCCGCAGGATGGAATGGTGGCAGCTGCCATCCAACATGGCGGCGAGATTGTGGATATGTAGGATTTAGATTGATATTCGATACTTGAAGTTCGACGGAAGTGTCGACCATCTACTACTGATATCGAGGTGTTATATGGCAAAAGGATTTAACAAAGGTCCGCAAATGGGCGGCGGGGGGATGATGGCACAATTACAAAAAATGCAGCAGCAGTTGGCAGAAGCCCAGGAAAAACTTGCTGAGGAAACTGTCACTGCTACGGCAGGTGGTGGCGCGATCAAAGTGGTCATGACGGGCGATCAGAAATGTCAGTCTGTCGAGATCAACCCTGATCTCTTGAAGGACGCGGATGCCGAAATGTTGCAGGATTTGGTCCTGTCCGCAGTGAATATGGCGCTTGACCAATCACGTGAACTTCAGCAGAAGTTGATGGGTCCACTGGCGGGTGGGTTGCCGTTCTAAGGATTATGAATGAACCTTGGTGTTTCAGAGATTGCCATTCTGTTTTGCTGGGGCTCATCAATCCTTACTGTAATCGGCACACTCATTTATCTGATCGTAAAAAGGATAAAGAATAAATAACATATGCTCTTACCTGAATCTTTACAGTTGTTGATTAATGCTCTTGAACGCCTGCCAGGCATTGGTCCCAAATCTGCCTCGCGGCTGGCGTTCTACTTTTTGCGAGCGCCTGAAGAGGTCGCGCAGGATTTAGCGTCCGCGCTGGCAAACTTGAAAGCCAATACTTCATTGTGCCAGGAGTGTTTCAACATCACCGAAGCGGGCCGCGAACGGTGTGAAGTATGCGAGTCATCCCAACGCGATGGAACTCTGGTCTGTGTTGTTGAGGAAGCTTTGGATGTTCTGGCTTTGGAGCGGACGGGTGGTTACCAGGGGAAATATCATGTTTTACAGGGAGTTTTGTCTCCCATAGAAGGGATTGGACCGGACGATTTGAAGATCAAACAACTGGTCGCGCGCGTTGCAAAAGGCGAGATCAAGGAAGTAATCCTTGCCACCAATCCCAGCATGGAGGGTGATGCGACCGCGCTCTATCTGCGTCAGCATCTTGAGCCGTTGGGCGCAAAAGTTACACGTCTCGCACGCGGGTTGCCTGTTGGCGGTGATCTGGAATATGCCGATCAAAATACTTTGTTGAGAGCGTTATCAGGTCGACAGGAGTTGTTCTAATAAGACGCCCCGTTTTGGGGCGGTGACCTTTTATTGAGTAAGCAATGCAGCCAATACAGTATTGAGAGATGGATGTTCGGTTGAATCCTTGAAGTCTGCCATATGGTGATAGATCTCTGCTGCTGCCTGATGAAATCCATCTGGAAGACCGGCTTCGCGAAATGTGGCTGCTATCTCTTTCATTTCCCCCTCAAACCGCCATGCCTTTGCAGTGACACGCGCGACTCTTCGATTGACCTGTTCGGAAAAGCCCTGTTCATCCATTTCCCATTGCCGATAAAGTTCATCTCGTACATCAAGTGATTCTGCTGTTGCGAGAATCGCAGAAAGTAGGGCAGTGGTCCCTTTTGTATAAGCCGCGTAGCACATTTTCAACGCTGAGGCTCTTCCAATTTCATTCCCAATGATCTTTGTTTCCAGGGGTCCATTTGAAAAGCACGATGCAATTTCATTAGCCTGTTCGCCTGACAAATAAAGCCAGGTTTCTTTCGGTGTCCACGCGGGACCACCGATAATGCCGCCATCCACAAATTGAATACCATTCGCTTCCAGCATCTGTCCGATTTTGATTGTGCGCAGAGGCGAGATCGCGTTTGCATCCAGATACAGACCAGTAAACCCTGTATCGATCACAGACCTCGCAACCTCTTCCGCAGCGTGTGGTGGACAAATGCTTATGATCATTTCGCAGGTTCGACAAAATCCGGAGAGTGAATCGCTGGCTGTCAGGCTATGTTGTTCGGCGCGAGCTCGTGTCTTGTCACCACGACCAGGTGACAACCAATAAACTTGTTGTCCATTCTGAATGGCAGACGCGGCGATTGAAATTCCCATCTCCCCCGGATGCAAGATACCGATTTTACTCATGGTTGCTCCTTGTCTTTTTTCAGTATAGCATGTCGTAACAGGTAAAATATCCTTATGAAAATTACGATCCTTACTTATGGCTCGCGCGGTGATGTCCAGCCTTTTCTTCCACTATCGATCAGGCTTATGGAGGAGTGTCATTCTGTCAAACTGGCTGCACCGTCCCGATTCAAGAGTCTTATTGAGGAACATGGGATAGATTTTGTGCCTTTAGCTGGCGATCCGCAAGACTTGAGTCGCCGT
The DNA here is from genome assembly GCA_035512375.1 of Anaerolineales bacterium. GTDB lineage: Bacteria > Chloroflexota > Anaerolineae > Anaerolineales > Villigracilaceae > Defluviilinea. The sequence goes on along the minus strand of DATKED010000023.1, from coordinate 1,580 downwards.
TTGAATAATGCCGGGCATAATTCCGTCAAACTGCTCCGTGAATTGATGAATCATGCAATTGAAATTGGTGCGGATGTCTGGTGTCAAACCGAAGAAGCTTGTAGGGATGCTGATCTGATCCTGCACACCTTTACTCATGCTGTCGGCGCGCATACCCTCGCACGTGAGAAGAATACTCCCGATATTCATATTCAAACCTTTCCGATGTTCACGCCAACGGGTGACTATCCAAACGTCACTTTGCCTGATTTGAAATCGCGCTCCTTGAATCGCATTACCCATAAGTTCGCGGCAAAGATCACATGGTGGAGTTCTCGAATTGGATTTGAACAGGTTCGCCGCCGTGCAGGACTTCCAAAAAGGAAACTTTACTGGCCCTTTGATCACGATCCGCTTCGCCCTCAGACCCCAATCCTGTGCGCGTGGAGTTCCAGCGTTCTCCATGCGTCAAGCGATTGGCCAGCACGTGCGCATGTTACTGGATATTATTTCTTTCCGCTCGATGAATCGTATCAACCTTCAGAAGAACTTCAAACGTTTCTTCAAAAAGGGAAACCACCGGTGTGCATTACGTTTGGAAGCATGGTCAATCGTGATGCTGAAAGAATTAACAGTAGCGTGCGTGAAGCGTTAAGGCAAACAGGGAATCGTGGAATCATCCTTTCTGGATGGAGCGGAGTTAAAGATCGTTCATCAAGCGATTTGCTTTATCTCGAAGCAGCACCACACGATTGGCTGTTACCGCGTTGTGGCATGGCGGTGCATCATGGTGGTGCTGGGACGACAGCTGCGGGCCTGCGCGCTGGAATTCCGAATATCGTTGTGCCGTTCATGGCAGACCAACCGTTCTGGGGTAGGAGAGTCCATGCCATTGGTGCAGGACCTAAGCCTATCCTTGTGAAAAATCTTTCGGCGGAGAACTTAACGAGCGCAATCGCTGAGGCGGATAGTGCGGTTCTTCGTGGGCGTGCCCAGGCAATCGGTCAAAAAATACGAAACGAAGAGGGAGTTGGTGAAACTGTCAAATTCCTTGAAAGATATTCTGATAATTTTCATAAGTACCATTGATGGTTTGTTAATAGATAATGTGGTATCATCTGGCCGTTCCCAAAAAGGACAATGCGAATGGAAAGGTCACTGAGTGACCAAGCAGGCATTAGAAAAAACAAAACTCGATTTTTTAAGTTTAATTGTCTGATAACTCTTGACAAAATAACCTAAATGCATATAATAAACATTCGCCAGTACATTCTACAGATCTCGTCCCCCTGACAGATCATTGAAAACTGAGAAGTCTCTAGTCAGAGACACAAGCCTGTGGGTTTTGCAGTCTGACGAGCCGATGTCGAAAGACAAAAGACATCGGTGTTTTTGTCTGTTGATATCTTGACAGGCCAAGGCGGCTCGTGTAAAATCCAGCCCGCTTTGTTACCAGAACTTTAACAACTGAATAGTGATAGGAAGCAACAACTCTGTCGATCCAGTAAAAAATCCGTACAAACTACACTCGAAAGAGTGAAAAATTTTTTGCGGAGAGTTTGATCCTGGCTCAGGATGAACGCTGGCGGCGTGCCTAATAC
>DATKED010000022.1:0-9974 GCA_035512375.1 Anaerolineales bacterium | reverse complement strand
CGTTTGAGCAATTTAATAATGTTTTTTTACTTGAAGACTCAGGATTTACTCAGGAACTCCCTAAATGAATTGGGCAATTCCCCCATTGTAGAGTTTCGAACTTGAAAGTACATTGAGAATATACGGATAGATCTACACGTCCAACTGTACTCTCAAAACAATGAAAGGAGTTTAGAAATGGACCTTTTACAATGGGCACTGATTGCGTTTGTAGTGGCGATCGTTGCAGGCTTGTTCGGCTTTACCGGAGTGGCGCATGGTGCGGCTTCTGTGGGGAGAGTCCTTTTCGGTCTGTTCCTGGTTGTTGCCGTCATATTTTTGGTGCTGGCTCTCCTTGGGGTTAGTATCCTGACATAAACCTGCCGATCCATAACGGGGATGAAATAACTGTTTCTAATAAAGAGCCGAGGTATCCATGACTCTCCTCACATGGATACCTCGGCTTGGTTCTTAATAACCCTTTCACCTGTGCTCATCCCATCCGTTCCCACCCCTACTTCTGACTCTCTATAGCATGTCTATGGGCTTGATCCGCTCTCTATCTATTTAGGTTTGTACAAGGCTTGTTCTTCTAACACGTAACAGGACAAGGAAAGTGCCGGGAAACCTTACACCCAACTCCCAATTCACTTTATTGCTGCACAACGATCCAACTACGGAACGAATAGCTATTCGTCTGCCAACGGGTTGAATCCGCGTCCCAGAATTTCCTGTGCCGCTGAGACAACAACAAAGGCATTGGGGTCTTCCTTGTTGACCGCGAACTTCAGGTTATGAACCTCTGTTACAGTCAGGGCACAGATCAGCACCGAACGCTCCTGGCCCGTGTACATTCCTTTGCCCGCCAGGGCAGTCACACCACGCCCAAGCTCGCTGAGGATACGTTTGGCAACAGCCTCTGCTTTATTTGTAATAATCAGAGCCATTAATTGTTTTCTGCGATGAGCCGGTGCAAAAAAAGCATGTAATCCTGTGATCTTGCCCTCAGGAGAAAAAATGGAATTAACGGCCTCTTCTCCAAAGCGCGGCAAAACCTCACCGGTTGCACGCGTCATGCTGATCGTGGCGAGCCCTACGATAAGAAGAAATGCATACAACCCAAAGCCAAGTGCGATCATGATCTCACCAGAGATGGGTCCAACCTCGCTGCGTTGGATAAACTCATTTAAGCCTGTGGCAGGCTGCGGGAAAAGCCAGATCTTTGCCACCCAGGACGCGTAGAGGATGAGGAAAATCCAGGCGTAGTTTCGGCGCAGGCGGCGACCGAACGCCTCCCAGATGGAAATCGGAAAACGGGGAGAGAGCAAATTCTCGGCAAGACTCTCTGCCCATTCTGGCGATGGGTGAAATGGCGGGACGAGCATTGCCGCGTAGAAATCTGTTTCCATCAGGCGGACGCGATAACTCCAAAGCTCGTAGTAACGGTAACGGCGCGTTTCGATGAAAAGGAACCATATCACCAACAACGTACTGAGAATAATGATCGCATGATGAATATCAGGTTGGCTGAACGCGACCGATAACGTCGCGCCGGTTGAAACAACCGCCCAGTTGGTCGTCGTATCCAATCGCTGCCGCCAAACGTTGGCCCGCTGAACTTCGGCACGGAAGAAATGTACCATCGCGGTAACGAACTCACTGGTTTTCAAACGGTACCCGCGATACGTCCAGACGGGTTCTTCGGGATCTTGAGGCGGAGGAGGGGTTTTCGGTCCAGGCATATCTAGCCTTTCATAAATAATTAAAGCTTACAATAAAAGTGTACCCCATTTGGATGTCCTGTGCAGGAAAGATTCTTGTTATTGTGCGACGAACTGCCCAGAAAAGGATAATCTGAACAGACAATCTTTCTTAACTCTGTCTTTTGCACTTTCCCCGGCACGTTACGAGGCAAGACATCTCTGAACACAATGGATTTGGCAGATTTATTGTTTTTTGTGCAAGAAGCGTTTATACTACCAATCGTAAGATCCTCTTCAATTTCTGACCATTTCACTGAAAGCGACATCTTCTTAGTCCAATACGAGCACAGTTGAAAAGAGATCATGCAACCCCTCAATAACATTCGAATTTTAGATATTACCCGCGCCCTGGCAGGACCGTACTGCACGATGATGTTAGGCGACCTCGGTGCAGATGTGATTAAAGTGGAACGACCAGGTATGGGCGACGAAACCCGCGGTTGGGGACCTCCTTTTGTGGGCAAACCGTACGGTCCCTACCCCGGCGAATCCGCTTATTTTATTGCAGCCAACCGAAACAAACGCAGCCTGACCGTGAATATCCAAACGGCAGAGGGGCAGGAAATTGTCCGCCGGCTGGCAGGCGTTTCTGATGTGCTGGTTGAGAATTATCGCACCGGAGATTTGGACAAGCTGGGCCTGGGATACCCAGATCTGCACCGTCTGTATCCTCGATTGATCTATTGCTCGATCAGCGGCTATGGACGCACCGGTCCCCTGGCTGATCGCCCCGGTTATGATGCGATTCTTCAGGCCGAAGCTGGGATGATGAGCATCACCGGGCCGGTGGATGGACCTCCCTCCCGGGTGGGCATCCCCATTATCGACATCACCTCAGGGATGTTTGCGGCCACCGCGATCCTAGCAGCTTTGCACGCCCGCGGCATCACCGGAGAAGGGCAACTGGTGGACATCTCCCTTTTCGATTCGCACATTGCACTCCTGGCAAATGTGGCATCCAACCATCTGGTTGGAGGAGAACCGCCGCGCCGTTTGGGGAACGCTCATCCAAATCTTGTTCCCTACGAAGCATTTTCTGCCCGTGATGGCTGGTTCATCCTGGGCGCCGCCAATGAGCGACAATGGGTGCTCTTATGTGACATGCTTGGTCGTCCAGATATGAAAACCGACAGCCGTTTCGCGAGCAATGGAGACCGGGTTGCCAACCGAAAAACACTGGTTGATGAACTGAATGGGATCTTTTCTGAACGGAATGTCGATGACTGGCTTGCAGACTTGATCCGGGCTGGTCTTCCGTGCGGCCGCATCAATTCACTTCCAGAAGTCTTTGCCCACCCCCAGGCACTTGCGCGCGAGATGGTCCTGGAATTTGAGCACCCAACTGCTGGCACTGTGCGGCTGACGGGCTTCCCCTACAAATTATCCCAAACGCCGGCAGACTTCCAGAAGCCGCCGCCGCTGTTAGGGGAACATACCGAAGAAGTACTGACAAGCTTACTGGAGTATTCACCGGATGGTGTGGCCTCTTTGCGAGACAAGGGAGCCATATAAGGAAACTACCGCCAGCGGGGAATGCGCTCCGGGATTCTCTCATCTCCCATCTCAAGGCAAAGCTTTCTCAATCGGGGATAAGCGCCCTGCCACTTCAGGTCACTGAGATTCTCTTCAAGTGGAACATCTTGGCGCACGGTAGCCAACTTTTTATAAAGCAGAGCTTCCTGCCTGCGCTGTGACAGGCTTTCGGCGAGACTCGCCGCGCGCCCGGAGCTGATGGAGCTTACCTTCCAATTCTTTGGATCCTCTGGGATGGATTCCATGCGCTTATAGTGCGCCAGCACAACCGAAGCGGACTTGGCTCCCCAACCCGGGATGCCGGGGTAGCCATCCGCAGAATCGCCCACCAGCGCGAGCCAGTCTGGCATGGATTGTGGGCTCACACCATATTTTTCGACCACGCCTGCCTCGTCGATGACGATGTCCCGCCGCCGGTCCCAGCAGACGATCTTGTCCCCGGACACCAACTGCGCCAGGTCTTTATCCGGCGAGCAGATGAGGATCTGTTCCACAGACTTGTTCTTTTTGAAGCGCGCCGCGGCAGTGGCTAACGCATCGTCAGCTTCGAACTCTACCATGGGCCAGACGACCACTCCCAGCGCGGCTACAGCCTCTTCAGCCAACGGGAATTGAGCGAGCAGGTTTGGGTCCACGCCTTCGCTGGTTTTGTAGCCGGCATACAGGTCATTCCGGAACGACTCGATCACATGATCAAAGGCAACGCCGACGTGTGTCACGCCGGGACTCGTCAGCAGCATCAGCAGACTTCGTAGGAGTCCAAGCGTCGCGCCGACCTCGCGCCCATCGGGGGCTTTCTTCGGCGGCGCGCCGAAGTGATTGCGGAACAGTTCATAGGTACCATCCACCAGATGGATTTTCATGGAAGCAAATCTCCTTTATTGATTCTGCACGGGCGCATCGAGGAAGGAATTAATCACTGAACATCGCTATACCCAATGATGTTAAACGAGATGTCGATCTGCCCAGCCTGCTCAACCACATCATCAACGTATTGGTCAACAGTCTGTTCATCAAGGGCATCCACGGCTGCGGTCTCCGCGAAACCACCATTCGAGCGGATTTCATCCGCAATCTTGCCAAGCTTCGCTTTGGTACGACCGGCGAGGAAGACCCTGGCGCCTTCGCGCGCAAACGCGCGAGTCACTGCACCACCAATCGGACCGCCGGCTCCATAGATTACAGCAACCCTGTTCTCTAAAAGCATTATAAAGCGATCCTTTCTGCTCCCTCACTTCACAACCCGAAATCGAAGGTGTGTTACTCCAGACCCCTCGATCACTCCTGTGCTTTCCAGTTCAATCGGCTCCGGGCCCAAATGGTCAAACAAGCGGATCCCTGCACCAAGCAGGATGGGTGCCAGGTCGATCTGTATTTCGTCAAGAAGTCCGGCTTTTATGCACTGCTGCACGATCGTCGTGCCGCCTACGCTAATGTTCTTATCACCTGCGGCTTGCCTGGCCTTTTCAATAGCGCTTTCCACGCCATCCGTGACAAATGTGAATGGAGAACCTTCCTTAACCCATTCTTGCGGGGCGGTATGGGTGACGATAAAAATTGGCACACCTAAAGGAGAGCTGCCACCCCACGCCTCTGAGACATCGAAGTCTCTCCGTCCGGTTACGATCGCCCCAAGCTTGCCCCATTCTTTCCGAAGGAGGTCGGCGCTGGCGCGTGAGATCTTAAACGTTGGGTCTGTGCTCGACGCCTGAAAATCAGTGTCGCCGCTGAAATACCAGCGAAAAATTTGACCAACATCATCGTTCGGTCCTGCAATAAAGCCATCCAGCGACATGGTGAACTCTGCGGTTATTTTGCTCATATTATTTCTTCTTTCATTTTGATTTTTACTCATTTTACGCAGTTTATGCTGTCGCAGGGCTTGTCCTGAGCGAGGGTGCGTAAGGTGAGTTTTTAATTCTTAGAGATATTTCCATCAATCCGAATAGGCCTCTACCAACTCTTGATCTCCATTTTGGTAATGTGCCGACAATGCCCGATAGGAATAGGACCGCATCGCCAGCAGAGTGACAGCCAACCCGATCAACCCGGCGACCGTGAACAAAAGCGCGAGACCTCGATCTGTACCGATCCCAAACCACGAACCCAGCAGATCCACGCCCGCGCCCGTTGTCATGAAAGGGATAAAGATCAGCTGCGCGATAGGTCCGATCAGGAATGCGGTGATCGGCGATGCCGCCTGCTCGACGCTTTGGGCAAAACCGAACACGCGCCCCTGACGTTCAGGTGGGACCACTCTTTGCAGAATGGTTTGCTCCGCGGCTTCGACCGCCGGTATCAAACATAACCAGGCAAACAGCCCAATCCCTAAAAGCACAATGGATGCCTGGAGCGTAAAGAAACTGCAGATCGTCCACATGATGATATTCGACAGAAAGAGCATTCGTAATGGACTCTTGCCCAGACCTTTCCTTGCAACAATGATCCCTCCGACGATAAAGCCCAGGCTTAAGAATCCCCACAAGGCGCCCCAGACCTGCACCGACACAAGCAGCAAGCCATAGGCATCCATTAGAGACATAAATATGCCGCCCAGGAAGTTGTTGAACGTTTGGAAAAAGATCAGTCCGAAAAGACCCGGTACGAGTTGAATGGCACGGATCGTTCCGCGCAGATCGATATGGTCCTGTTTCGCGTGCGCTTCGCCATGAACAGGATCCTGTCCTTTTTTCGGGAGGTCAGGAATCGCAAGGGTTGAGAGATGGAGAATGACCAGCACGGTCAACACGACGGCAATGACCAGCATCCAAAACATGCCAAGATAGCCGATGACCAGTCCGCTAAAGATGGAAGCGCCAAGGAATGCCACACCATTGGCAGTACCTACCAGTCCGTTCGCCTTGTCTCGCTCCTCTTCAGGCACCAGGATCGTCACAAGGGTGGAGAGAGCAAGCCCGCGCAAATTGCCGGCAAGCGCGCCGAAGAGCGCCAGCACGATGAACACCCAGAGTTGGACACTGGATGCATCGGTAAACACCTCACGCGGTGAGCTGATAAAAATAAAGCTGGCAAGCGCGTACAGTGCGAGGGAACTAATGCTTGACAGCATCATCACTCTTCTCTTTGGAAAGCGATCAACGATCGACCCGAGCAGGAAACCGGAGAGCGCGACGGTCAACGTGTACACACCTGCCATAATGGAGGTCGCGATCACCGACTTGGTTTCAAGATAGACCCAAAACGTGACAGCAAACCACACAAATGCATTGGTAAGGAAAGCAGCAAGTGAGTTTGCCAGAGTGGCATGGAATGTTTTCATATTATTAAATTTGTCTCTTTAATCAGTCATCAGAGTTAGCAGATTTCACTTTGTAAATAGATCAAAACGCCAATCATTGATCGTCATGGGGCGCCCGGGAGGATATTCGACCTGGCATTCCTCAACGAGCGTGAAACCAAGCTTGCGGCAGATCGCATTCGAAGGGCCATTCGACACCGAGGGAAACGCATGCATAAACTGGTATCGGGGTTCGCGGCGCGCGTGCTCGATGAGCGCCTGGGCGGCTCTTGTCGCAATGCCCCGGCCCTGATAGGCCGGCAGGACCAACCAGCCCATTTCATAAATGGATTGCTCCCGCCAGGTCTTCCTCCAATAGCCAACATTGCCTATGCCTTCCGAATTGGGATCCCAGACAATTTTGAACATGTGGTCGGTCTCTGATTCCGGCAGGCGTATGTATCGCTCGTGGCGTCGGAGGATCTGTTCCGGGCTTTCCGGTCCTCCGAGGTGCGTCATCATCTGCGGGTCGCCCAGGAGTTTTTCCAGCAGAGGAAGATCCTCATCCGACCAGGGCTGAAGGATCACGTCAACCACAAGATGCTAGCTCTGGCTCCGTAATTGCCAAAGCTGCACAAGATTCCCTTCGGGGTCTTTCAAAGTCGCAATTGTCATGTCATCGCCATACTGCGTCGGGTCCTCAATAAACTCGACCCCAGCTTCTTTCAGTCGCTTCCAATCTGCTAGGAGGTCATCGCTTGTGAATGCAACCATGTGCCGCGCCGGATCGTTATTGCGGCCGTGCACTTCGCTATGGGTACCCAGCGCCAATGACGGGACATCCGGTTGGTCGCTGCCTAAAACGACAAAGCCTGATGACTCATGGACTACCTTGAGTCCCAGGGCATCCCGGTAGAAGGGCAGGAGGTTATTCAAGTCTTCGCTCCAGATCGTCGCGCCAGAAAATTCCTTGATCATTTTGATTCTCCTTTTTTCAGCTTTTTTCCTGCTGTCTTTTTTTCTTCTCGTTCTACATTTTCTTTTACCCTATACTCCACGATCCTGCGTATCAATGGCAGAGGGAGCGGTTGGTCGATCGGGAACTGGACCGAGCCTTTGGCTCCTTTATAAGGAGACAATTCTTTCTTGAATGCATCCATGCCGCTTGGGGTGGGGTAAAACCCGACATGATTTTTAAAGGCCGCAAAATGCACCAGATTGCCGTGCAGGGTAAACGTGGGGATTTGATAATTGATCTTTTCTTCCGATTCAGGCGCAACCTCTTTGATGGTCTGCCTGAGTTCATTCAAAATGTTTCTCACGTCTTCTGGAAACATGTTGATGTATTCATCAATGGTTGTATATGCTGCCATGGTTGGTCGATCCCTTCTCAGTCACCTGCCGGCTGAATATTCTGGTTGAGCCGGAACAAGTTGGTCGGGTCGTAGCGGGCTTTGACCGCCGCAAGCCGGTCCCACGTGGACCCCGGGTACGCCGCGCGGATTCGGTCCTCACCTTCATCTCCGAGGAAGTTCACATATGCGCCGCTATCAGTCTGTAACAGTTCTGCGGCAAGATCCGCGACCCACGCCTCATGAGTCGCCCTTTCTTCGGGCTTTTCGTAAAGCGCGGCAATATTCACCATGATCCGTGAACTGCGGTGTGCAAATGCAGTAGCATCCACAGGCACACGCGCCGTTGCCCCGCCAAGCACGCGGAGCTGCGCTACAGCCATTGAAGCCGTTGAAGATTGAAGGCGGTTGACGATCATTTCAGCTACGGAACGCTCAATCCTGTCAACGAACATTGTGCGTGATGCTGCGACCGGGTGATACTCCCCTTCTTCCGGTTGATAGATCTCGGGATAGCCCATCGGTTTGAGCATATCCGCAAGGGGCGTGGCAAGCGCACGGAACGGCGCGAGTGCGCGTGCACCAGCTTCAGGTTCCCCTGCATAGAGCATGATCGCCATGATGATGAGCTTGCCATGCGCCTCTTCAGGCAGGAACGGCATCGGCGGCGCGAACATCACATTCGCTATCGTTGAGAGTTCCTCCGGCGCCGACTCGGACTCAGCGATGAATCCCGCGATGGTGTCCGGCGTGGCTGGCAGGATGAGCATACCTCCCACAGCTGCAGGCACTTCGTGCAGCCGGAACTGGAACCGGGTTGCAACGCCGAAGTTGCCGCCACCGCCGCGGATCGCCCAGAACAGGTCCGGATATGTTTTATCATCCACATGGAGGAGTTGACCATCCGCTGTGACGACTTCAGCAGCCAGCAGGCTATCAATCGTAAGACCGTACTTGCGCACGAGATAGCCAACGCCGCCTCCCAGCGTGATCCCACCGATGCCAACCGACCCGGTATCACCAAAACCGACCGCGAGCCCGTGTTCACCGACTGCGATCGTAAATTCACCAGCCGTCAAACCCGTCTCAGCCCAGGCAGTGCGGCCCTCCATATCGATTTGCAGATCCTTCATGTTCGAGAGATCCAGCACAATGCCGCCCTCCGTAACACTATGCCCAACGCTGCTGTGCCCTCCACTGCGGACAGCCAGCTCGAGTCCGCTCTCACGCGCCAGGTTCACGACGCGGACAACGTCGTTCGCATCGGCGACCTTGATAATGACCGCCGGATGGCGATCCACGCCCCCGTAGAACACGGTACGCGCTTGATCGTAGTCGGGGTCGCCCGGCGCGATGACACGGTCCGGGAAGTCCGTGCGAAGTTGCGGAATCGAAGTTGTCGCGGGGGGATTGGTTTTGCTTACCATTAATAACTCTCCTCTATAAAATTGGATTTCGTACCTGTCAGTCAGATTGTGCTCAGTCTTCCAGCCAGTTCGTGATGAACTGCCTGTTCACATGGATATCGATCTGCTTCAACTGTCCATCGCTCAAATTCATGAACTTATGCGGAACCTCGGCTGGGACGATAACGATCTGCCCGGTGCGTGCTTCCAGCATGGCAGAGCCGACCGTAAAGGTCGCCATACCTTCCTGAATGATAAAGATCTCTGGGTAGGGGTGCTTGTGCAATCGTATCCTAGCGCCGGGCGGCATGTCAACCCAGATAAATGAGACATTTGTATCAGAATATTGAATACCCTGGAATTCATAGGTATTTCCATCATATGGCAGGTCATCCCGGTGAAGAATCGTATAGTTCACGCATTAGGTCCTGTCGGGTTGGTAGCGTAATAAATTCACTCCGGAAGGGAAGGATTTTGTCTCGATGAGCTTGAGAGGGATGTGCAAGCCTTCTGGGAAGACGCGCTTTCCACTTCCAAGCACTAGCGGAAAAACGAGCAGACTGTACTCATCCACCAGATCGGCCTGCGCCAGCGTATGGACCAATACGCTGCTTCCATCCACATAAATATCTTTGCCGGGCTGTTCCTTCAGCTTGCGCACTTCATCCACAACATTCTCGCTGATGATCGAAGAGTTTCGCCA
>DATKED010000021.1:0-5584 GCA_035512375.1 Anaerolineales bacterium | reverse complement strand
CCGCCGGCGCCGCAACACCATCGGCACCAGCATCAACATCGTAATCTTATCTTCGCGCAGAGCGGAGCCGCAGGCGAAGACAAAGCGTCTCTCTGACCCGCGTTTCGTCTGCCCCTGCTCCGCTCGACGCGAAACTTTACTTGGTACAATAAACACATGACAAACACAACCACAAAAGAAGCAATCCTGGCTGCATTGAGCAAGGTGCAGGAACCTGAATTACACAACGATCTTGTCACGCTTAACATGATCCGCGAGTTGGATATTAAAGACAATGTTGTTTCGTTCACGATCATGCTGACAACGCCTGCCTGCCCCTTGCGCGGCCAGATCGAAAAGGAAGCAAGGCAGGCAGTCATGTCTGTTGAGGGCGTGAAGTCTGTAAAGCTCAAATTCGACTCCGATGTCCCCAACGATGGGCGCATGCGCGGCCTGCTCAACATGCCCATCCGCAATGCGATCGCGGTCGGTTCGGGTAAAGGCGGTGTTGGCAAATCTACGGTTTCTGTAAATATCGCGGTTGCGCTGGCACAGAGCGGCGCACGCGTGGGATTGATGGATGCTGACATCTACGGTCCCAACATTCCCACCATGCTTGGCGTGGAGAAGCTGCCTCCACCAAAGGGACAGCGCCTCATCCCCGCACTGGCATACGGGATCAAGATGATCTCGATGGGTCTGCTCGTCAAGCCCGGTCAGCCGCTCATCTGGCGCGGACCGATGCTCAACTCTGCCATCCGTCAATTTTTGGGCGACGTGGAATGGGGCGAACTGGATTATCTGATCGTGGATCTACCCCCCGGCACGGGCGACGCGTCTCTTTCCCTGGCGCAGGCGCTCCCTCTCAGCGGTGCGGTGATCGTGACGCTTCCGCAACTGGTCTCTTTGGAGGATGCCAGCCGTGGACTCAATATGTTCCGCACGCTCGAAGTGCCCATTCTGGGGATCGTCGAGAACATGTCCTATCTTGATCTGCCCGATGGTACGCGCATGGACCTGTTTGGCACGGGTGGCGGTGAGCAGCTAGCGCAAGCGACGCAGGCTAATTTCCTCGGCAAGGTTCCCATCGATCAGAACGTACGCATCGGCGGCGACAGCGGCAAACCGATTTTGGTGTCCCATCCTGATTCCCCGGTGGCGAATGCCCTGCGCGAGATCGCGCAGAAGGTCGCCGCGCAGGTCAGCGTGGCAGCATTGAGCGCAAAGAATGAATTGCCGATCAATATTGTGGAATGAGATAAATAGAGGCTAGAAAACTGAAAGACCTGACAGGCATCAACGCTGATCAGGTCTTTTTGGTTAGCAAGTATAATGTTTTACAGACAGGGAAAACTTGTTTGGAGTGAGGAGAGAAATATGCTCACAAGGCAACTTTCACTGAAACGCGGTGTGACGGTTGGGGCAGTCAATATCACGGAAGACAAGGAAATACAGGAAGCACTTACACAACTGGATATCCCCCATCCAAAAACGGTGATCGTATTGGTCGGCGGCGCAGGTGGGATAGGATGGTTGGATAAATTTCCCATGCGGAAAGCAATCGGGGTTGTAGCCAAGCTGGCGGAGGCGACTCAATCCGTGATAGTGGATGGTGGTACACAAGCGGGCATTATGACCGAGATCGGAAAACAGCGCAAACGGAATAAGTTTTCCTTCCCGCTCATTGGAGTAGTATTCGATAGTTTGTTGATGCAGGAAGAACCGCAATCCATTTTGGATCCCAATCATACCCATTTCTTCCTCATCCCTGGCGATGACTGGGGAGCTGAATCGGCATGGATCTCGAAGATCGCGACTGCGATTGCTGGAGATCAGAAATCGATCACGATCCTGGTCAATGGCGGGAATATCTCAAGGACAGATGTGGAATACAGCCTGTTGGAGAACCGTCCCACGTTTGTGATGCGCGGGACCGGACGCATGGCGGACGAGATTACACTGACCGGAAAAGTCTTTGCAGTTGATATCTTTCAAGAGCCCGACGAAATTCTGGAATTTTTGAAAACAAGGCTGATATAGTTTTGCAGAGAAGAAATTGCAGGAAAAGCGATACGCGGTGGGGAAGATTCCTCGTGCATCATCCACAGCCATCAGACTATAATGAACGGAAAATCAAAAGTGAGGTAAACGTACATAGATCATGGAACTCTATTTCATTCGGCACGGACAGTCACAAAATAACGCAAATTGGAACAACCGGGACTATCAGGAAAGTCCAGACCCGGCCCTGACAGAAATTGGACACGAACAAGCCCGCCTTCTGGCGGCGTTCTTGAAGAAGAAGCAAGTCATCACCAGTGATAAGGATTGGAATGTTCAGAACCGCTATGGCTTTGGTCTTACTCACATCTATACCAGTCTGATGGAGCGCGCCGCGTACACAGCCGCACCGACCGCACAGGCTTTGGACATCCCCGTGATTGCGTGGAAAGAGATCCATGAGGAGGGCGGCATTTTCAGTCGCGGTGACCAATCCAACGTCCAGGGCTTGCCGGGCAGGCCGCGCTCTTTTTTCATGGAGAACTTCCAAACCCTGACCCTTCCGGATGATCTGGATGAAACTGGCTGGTGGAACCGTCCATTCGAAGCGGACGAGGAGCGCCAGCCACGCGCCGACCAGGTATTTGCCGCGCTGCTCGCTCGTCACCGTGACCAGGAAGGGCGTCCCGAGCACCGGGTCGCGTTCGTTAGCCATGGCGGCTTTTTCATGCGCCTGGTGTGCGCCATCTTAAAACTCCCCTGGCGACAGGCTGCCCATGGATTGAAATCCTGGTTCCTGCTGAATAACTGTTCCCTCAGCCGCTTTGACATCCGCAAGAACGAGATCACTATTGCCTATATCAACCGTACCGATCATTTGCCCGATCATTTGATCACTTGATGGACAGGACACATTTCTTTCCAATCCTCAGACCAGCGGTGACTTGTTTGAGCGGGCGGTGCCTCGATCATTTTCGATCAAAGTCGGCGTCGGAAAGATTGTAGCGGAAATGATACCGTTCCAAAATCTGTTGGATTAGCTCTTTATGGAAGGATGTCATTTCAGTGAACTCGACTCCGATGTTGTAAGACTGTGGACGCTCATCGGGTCGACACCATGCAATACGCGCAGGAATGGTGACAGGGATAACGGATATCTCAGCCAGCTCATTGGGGAAGATAATTTCCAATATGGTCTCCTTGTTGATCGTTGTTAAGTTCGTACCAATCAACAGCGCGCCGCGCAAATTCAGGTTGCCGAGATAGCCCAACAGTACTCTTGGATGCAGGTCATAAACCGGCGTAAATGCCGTAAATCTGCGGCGTGTTTCTTGTCTGCGGTTGCTCATAGAACGCTCCTCCAATTTTGTCCGAACAAGAGCTTGAGGCAGAATGCTCTTCGGACATTTTGAAACCAAGTGTATAACAAATCCTGCCAAAGAAAATTATAAGAATGAGTCAAATCCGCAATGCTCTGGCATTCCTGGGGAATTTGGCTCATAGATGAGAACTCGGTCCCATCACCGGTTCCGCAGTTTATGATACGGTATAATTTACTCCATGAATCCAAACATTATTGGTGTACGTTTCACCAAAGTAGGCAAGATCTACCATTTCGATACTTCCGCCGTCCCCGATGTGGGGGTTGGCGAGCACGTTATCGTGGATACGTCACGCGGCAGGCACCTCGGCGAAGTCGTTCAGATCGTTAAAGAAACGCCCTCGAAACCGGAGGGCGGCTGGAGGTCCGTGGAAAGACGCGCCACCCCGCGCGATCTGCTCCTGTTCCAGTCCTGGCAGTCCAAACAGACCGAAGCCATGATCAATTGCCGCGCCCGCGCCTCCGAAATTGGATTGAGGGAGGTCAAGATCGTTTCTGCCGAGTACAACTATGATGGTTCGCGTCTTGCTTTCCTCTTTAGCACGGAGGGTGAGGAAAAGGTGGACCTCAAGTCCCTTAAAAAGGATATGCATAACCTCTACCCGCACACGCACATCGAGATGCGACAAATCGGTCCGCGCGATGTGGCAAAGATCATTGGCGGCATGGGCGCTTGTGGACTCGAAACACGTTGTTGCTCCAAATTCCTGACGGATTTCTCGCCTATCTCCATCAAGATGGCGAAAGAACAGGGTATCTCTCTCACTCCCAACGAGATTACCGGCATGTGCGGGCGCCTGCGTTGTTGTCTTATTTACGAATACGAGCAATACGTTGCAGCGCGCAAGCAATTGCCCAAACGCAACAAACGCGTTGTTACGCCCAAGGGCGAAGGGAAAGTTGTGGATGTTTTGCCGATGAGCAACAAAGTCGTTGTGCTGCTCGAGGGCGAGGAAGGCAAGCGCTTTGTAGAAACGTTCGATCATCAGGAACTTCAGCCCTGGGATGAGCTTGAGACATTGCGACGCAAATCTCAGGCGCCCTGTGACCGTCACAACAGTGGCGGATGCACCTGCGGAAAAAGCAGCGATCGCAAGAATTAGACCATCACCGCAGAGATAGGAAGACACTGAAATTTTTTGGAACTGCGTGTCTTCATCATTTCTATGACTGTTTTGTTGGTTCGTTAACTGGACCTTGCCAGACCCTGCGCTCGGATCTCCATCAGCCGACCCTGGAACCTGACACATGACACTTCCCGACACCTGGGATTCCCCTCAAAACATCCTCGTCATCCTCGCACATCCCGACGATCCTGAATTCTTCTGCGGCGCGACTCTGGCGCGTTGGGCACGCGCAGGGCACCGTATCACATATCAACTGCTCACCTGCGGAGACAAGGGCTTTAACGACTCCACCCCCCTAACTATGACCCCTGACGCGTTGTGCGCCATCCGCCACGAGGAGCAGATCGCCGCGGCAAAGGTCATCGGTGTAGCTGCGGACGCGGTCCACTTCACAGATTGCCCCGACGGCTACCTCATCCCCGACCTGGACCTCCGCTGCAACATGGTCCGCATCATCCGCAAATTCAAGCCGGATATCCTCGTCACCTGCGATCCCCAGACTCTGTTCGCGGCATACGGGATCAACCACTCCGATCACCGCGCCGCCGGACAAGCCGTGCTCGACGCGGTCTTTCCCGCTGCTGGCAGTCCCGTTTTTTTCCCTGAACTGTTGATCGAAGGACACCTGCCTCACATGCCCAGGGAAGTCTGGTGTTCATTGACCATTCAGCCCAATGTGGTGATCGATGTCACGGACACATGGCACATCAAACTCGAAGCACTGCTCCAGCACAAAACACAGATCGGCGATATGGAGAAGTTCAAGGAACGGATGAAATCCCGCCGCACTGAAGACAGTACAGACGAGAATCCCAGATACGAAGAGAGATTTCGTGTGGTGAAGTATTGTTGAGTAGCCTCGCGCTCCCTGGCACCGCCCGCCACCATAGTCCCCGTAGCGGAGCGGAGTGGGAGGGCAGGTGCAAGTGTCGCCAGCAAACGTCTCGCAACGGCATCCTATGACTTATTGGTAACCAAAAGGAGACCTTGATGAACAGCTCGAATCTACGTTTCATCAACGCTCTCATTCTCATTTTGTTTTGTGTTCTTGGTCTTACTGGCCTCTACGGGTTGGTCTGGCCCTTCCCCACTTTCT
>DATKED010000020.1:0-9905 GCA_035512375.1 Anaerolineales bacterium | reverse complement strand
AACGCACAAGAAAGCCTCGATAGAATTCTGGAAGAACTGCAAAGTAACGACTCGCTGCGTTGCTTGAATGCGCTTCAGGAGCTCAACACACTCAAATTCAGCAGCCCCGCGATCTTAAAGGAACTCGAACGACTCGCAATTCAACACTCCAATGAAGAGGTGCGAAAGAGCGCCGTCCAATCGCTGGGCACTTCTGTCCATCAATTTGTGCGCCGAAACATAAACAAATTAAATCCTGGGGATCGTGCCTTCCTGCTCAAACAGATCCAAGACTGGGAAGAGGATGGATTGCTTCCATCGAATGTTGCAGACGTGATCAACGCACGCTACGACTTTGACATTGTCGCGCCTCATGCTGCGCTCACACTCGCTCCCAGTATCGAAAACCTGTCTTCACAGCTGGCTGCTCCTGTGCAGCCGGCTGTGCCCACAGGTCCGCGCCCATCGCTGACACAGACCTTGCTCAGTGAAGCGAGCATCAAGATCTATCTATACCTCGGCGCGTTCTTTGTCATCTCTGCAGCGCTTATTCTGGCGGCCGTCGTCGAGGCGGCGCGATTACCCACTTTGGCGGTGGCAACCCTGGCATTCGGAGCCAGCGCGCTCGCCCTCCGCAAGCGGCTGCCGCAGCCGAGCTTTGCGCTTTTTATCGTATTCTCCTTCCTCCTGCCCATCGACGCGAATGTGTTCGAAGAAACGATCGGTTTCAACGAACCCACCCTCAGCATTTACTGGACTATCGTCTTTTTAGGGATGGCGATCATTTGGGGCTTCAGCATTTGGTTTTACGAGTCAGGTTTTTTCAGCGCGGTGGCGTTCGTTTCGTTGAGCCTGGCATTCTATCGTGTGGGGAAAATTTTCGATGCAGAAACAGAAATATATATTCTACTGGGGATGTTTGCCTCACTTGTGGGATTAGCCGGCACATTTGTATTGAACAAATGGAAAGACAGGCAATTTTCCCTGTTCATCTTTTTGCTCGCACAAATACAGGTACTGGGATTGTTGTTCCTTTCGTTCACATTTGCTCTGGTCGATGTTTTTGACTCCAGCATTTCAAACGGATGGTGGCTCCTCATCGCGTTGAGCTGGCTGACCGCCGCAACCTTCTTCGTCTTGAGCGACATGCTGATCCCGTTCGTTCTCTTCCCGTGGATGGCAGTCGCGGCGCTCCTTCCGCTGCCGTGGTTTTTCCTCAACACCTTCGACGTCACAGCGCCTGGCTACGCGTTTGGCTTCTTCGTCTGGGGCGCGGTCCTTGCACTGGCAAGCGAAGCCACTCTAAGACTGCCATTCGACAAAGCCAGAAAGTATCATTGGGCGCTGCTGGCAGGCTCGCTGCCCTTATTTCTCACATCATTTTTCATTGCCCTCGAATGGGATACGCCAGGTCTTACCTTCACAATCCTTACATTGACCGCGCTGGTGTATGGCGCCCTGCATTTGCTCCGTCCGCGCTGGTATGTGTGGAGCGCGGCATTGCTCAGCGCACTCTCTGCATTTTTTGCATTCTTCCAATTGCCTTTCATGGAAAGGTTTGAGGTTTCGTTCGTCCATCAATTGTGGATCGCCAGTAGCCTGCTGGTCATCCCGGAGTTATTCATCAGATCACCTCTTTCCTGGAAATCAGAATCGCGCTGGCCAGCAATTCTGTTGGGAATTATTGTATCCATGCCTGGAATCACCAGCGCGCTTGCCGATATTGATCACACCGGGCGAGGCGCGTTCGCACTGATCGTCTATGCAGTTCTGCTTACCCTGCATGCATTCCATGGTAAGCGCGAATGGCTCGCATACTTCGCAACTGGGCTCGAAGCGCTTGCGCTCATTTATGCGCTCGACCACTTCAACCTTGACCTTTGGCTGCCTGCGCTAACCACTCTATCCGTGCTCTATTATGCGACCGGCTTTTTCTTCCGCCGCGGCACGGACGATATAAGGGCATGGGGAAATGTCCTGACCAACAGCGGTCTGACACTCGGTGTTCTGCTTTCAGCCACATCCCTCTTCCTGTCAGAGGAAACCAGCGGATGGTACATCATTCTCATCGCGCTTTTGTTCGCGGTCGAAGTGTTTGCGCGTCCGTTTGCATGGCTCGAACTTGCCGTGGAAACATTGCTTTCCATTTCACTGTATTTGATCCTCGATGATTTCAATGCGATTCGGAGTGGACACTTCCTGTTTGGCGCAAGTCTGATCTGGCTGGGGGGCGACTTAATATTTGGTCGGCTGCTTCAAGAAAAGCGTCCATACAGACCGATCACACTGGCTGCTGGGTCCATTTTGCTTCTCTTAAGTACCTTTGCATTGCTGGGCGAGTCAGATACCATTCGGTCGACGATCTATTTTTCTGTATACGCTGTGTTCTTCGCGTTATATGCCTTCTTGCAACGGGACCCGCGACCTGGTTATCTCGGCACAGCTTTCCTGGCTCTCGCGGTGATCAAATTCTGTGAGAGTGTGAATTTTGAAAAATGGATCTTCCCATTGATCGTCCTCGCTGTGCTGTATTACGCAGCCGGCTATTGGCTCAGGCGAAACCAAAGAACAGACGGCTGGGATCAAATGCTGATTTATAGTGGTCTTGGGCTTGGAATTCTTACGTCGGTTGGCGCCCCACTACAGGGTGGGCTGGACGCGTCCATTCCCGTTGCCATTGCAGCTACTCTCTTTGCGTTTGAAGCGTTCGCGCTGCGCAACGTCTGGTGGGCATTGCCAGCCAACGCGCTTTATCTTCTGACTTACTTTATGATCCTGTTCGAATTAGATGTGGACGAGCCGCAGTTCTACTCCATCGGGGCAGCACTGCTGGGTATGTTCATGCACTATCTCCTCACCCGCGCTGGCAGCAAGACTGGCGCCTTCATCGCTGGGATGCTTTCGCAGTTGGTGCTGCTTGGCACAACCTATATTCAGATGGTGTCCACTGAAAGATTATCGTTTTTCTTCGTGCTGTTCGTTCAATCCATGGTGGTGCTGATCTACGGACTCATCCGGCGTTCGCGCAGCCTGGTGATCACACCCATCGCATTTGCCGTGATTGGAGTCATCACTGTTGTTTACAGCGCGTTGAGGGGACTCGGTCCGGTCATCCTGATCGGCTCGACAGGCGTCCTCCTGCTGCTGGCGGGGATCGTCGCTGTTTTGATGCGTGAACGGATCACAAGGTTTGGTGAACAGTTGAGCGATTGGAAGCCGTGACACAGGCTCGTTTACCGGTCTCGATACACGCGAGAAATACACTCGCCTTACCCGACCAGCGCGAGCTTTATTGGCCCCAAACCGCCTCCACCAGACGAGGCAGGATCTCCCCCGACTTACCCTGAAAAACGTAATCCGCTTTTGGCGTGAGAGGAGTCGCTTCGGCGTTGATCTCTACAACGACTGCGCCCTGGTTGTGCGCGGCAAACGCCAGCGACGCGGCAGGCTGGACAACCCCCGAGGTGCCAATCGAAAAGAAGACGTCACACGAACGCGCCGCCTCCACCGCCGCTTCAAGTTGCGCGCGCGGCAAGGATTCCCCAAACCAGACCACATCCGGTCTGAGCAAACCGTTGCACTCCCTGCATGTCGGCACAAATTCCGTATCGTCATCCCATGTTTCTGTAAAGGTATGACAATCTGCGCAACGCACGCGCTGGATGTTGCCATGCAGTTCCAGAACGCTCTGGTTGCCAGCCATGCGGTGCAAGCCATCCACGTTTTGGGTGATGAGCGTAAATCGGGGGGCGCGCTTCTCGATCTCAGCCAGTGCGTAATGACCAGGGTTCGGTCTCACGCCTTTGACCGCCTCGCGCCGCCACGCGTACCAGTCCCAGATAAGTTTCGGATCGCGCCGAAATGCTTCAGGCGAGGCTAAGTCCTCTGGTCTGTATTGCGCCCACAGTCCCACCTGCGCGTCGCGGAAGGTCCGGAGTCCGCTTTCCTGCGAGACTCCGGCTCCGGTAAGGGCGACGAGTTTGGCGGCTGCGTTCAGAAGCGATATCAGTTCAACCGGAAAATCTACGGGATGGGCTGACATCGCACCAGTGAAAGGTTCCGGTCATAGATCGGAGTCCGGCCGATCACTTCCCTGTCTTCATTAAAAGCCACCAGCTGATATTCCAGCCAGGCATCTACATAGTAATAATAGCGCCGGAGATTGAACGTCCGGATGTTGTAGTTGAACGAGCCATTCTCTTCCTTGACCATCAGCGCCCCTGAGTTCCACGCAGTGAGATTCAGGGTATTCTTCTTTTCCCGCAGGCGGGTGAATAGCAACACATGGTGTGTGTTGATCTGGTCCTCAACAAAGGCGGAGACCTTGATGTTGCGCGGAGTGCAGGGTCCTGCGTTCCAATAAATGATATTGTTCGAGATCAGGATGGCAAGAAAGCCGATGCTCTGGGGTGTAAAGTAACCGCTGCTCGACGGGTCAAGTGGGATGTTTGGTGTTGGGAAGTCTGTTGGAAAGGCGGTTTCCGAGGCAGTGGGCGTGAACAGTTCCGCACCGAGCGCCGTCACGGTGGGAGTAAAGGTCAGCGGCGTAGGAGTGGATGTGGCAAATAGGTTCTGCGTGGGGAGGGGTGTTGCGCTCTCGAATGGAGTGGGCGTCTCTGTGGGCGGAGGTGCAGTGGGCGAGGCAAACAAGGGCGGAAGGCTGGGCAAACTGGAACAGCCAGCCAGGGTACTAACAAGGATAACGAGGTGAATGAATTTTTTCATAATGAAACCTTTGCGGTGCTCAATACATGCTTATGGGACAAGGGCTAAACAATTCGTCAGCGATACATCGCTCCGCGAGACCACCGAGCGCCCCAGCACCCGTTCGGTGGCAGTGGATGCCACAAGCTGATACTGGAACCAGGCATCCGTATAGAAGCGGTAGCGATGGATCTGGCTCAGGTCCAGGTCGTAAAAGTATGTGCCCTGATCGTTATCGCTCAGGATCGCACCGCCGCCCCAATCTGTATGGCGTCCGCTGTACTTATCCTGCAGGCGATACCACAACGTCACATAACGTAACCTGGGTACCGCCATCACCTGGGTCGTAAAGCGGATGGAGCGCGCGCCATCGCAGCTCCCTCCCCACACAATTTGATCCGTGGATCGCTGAACGGACAGAAATAAATTTGGGGAAGGTGTAAATAAACTGGGCTCCACCGGCTCGAGCGTGATGGTGGGTCGAAACGTTGGCGTAAACGTGGGGAACTGCGTATCGGTAACGAGTGGTGTGCCAGTGGGCGGCGTCGTTGTTGGTTCCAGCGTATTAAGCACAAACAGGTCAGGCGTCTGTGTCGAATCCAGGGAAAACGGCGTCGCGGTGGGTTGAGGCGGTGCAGTTGGCGTGGGACTGCTCAAAAATGGAATCGAAACGGGCAGCCCGCTACAGCCGGAAAGAAGAGAAAACATTACAAGAAAAAAAATGGACTTTTTCATCATACCTCTTCGATGGGTGGTGCTGCGTTTGAAACAATCGTTCTCACCTGGATTAGGGTTCCCATTGCGGCTGCCAGTCCGGCTCCGGGTCGCTGGTTACCTGCCGCACGTCGGATCCATCGGGACGCATGATAAATATATCAGCCTGATCGTTATTCCGCAACGAATTGAAGGCGATCCACTGCCCATCCGGGGAGAACGAACACGCCGCGTTATTGCCCCCATTCGTGAGCTGGGCGGCGGTCTGCGCGTCGACATCGATGAGGAAAATGTTCTTATCTCCCTGTGGTCCCGCGTAGATGAGCAGATGCCTGCCATCCGATGACCAATCCAGGCTGCCGCCGATCCCCGGCAGACCGCGCGTTAGCTGCTGTACGTTCGTGCCATCCTCATTCATGGTGAACACTTCATACGCATCAGGCTGGTCGAGTGCCATCGCAAACGCGATGCGATTGCCCGCCGGCGCCCAGTCTGCGGCAACAATCGTGTTGGGGCCCGCGTAGAGCAGGTCTGCATTCTCGCCCGTGGTGTCAATGGTCCACAATGAGGTGGGGCCCTCTGCAGCGCGATTGGCAAACAGGATCCGTGAACCGTCCGGTGAATGACTCGGTGAGATGACGTTCCCGATATTCTCTGTCAACCGGAGCAAGCGCGCGCCGTCGAAGATGAACAAAAAGAGATCGAACACGCCGCCATTTTGATTCGAAGCATAGACGACAGAACCACCCAAAGGTGAATAGACAGGATAATAACTATGGGCTTCGAGTTCCGTGAGCTGCAGATAATCCGTCCCATCGGCGTTGATCATGCAAAGTTGATTGTAATCGCCGCGGGTACAGGTGAAGATGAGGCGTCCGATATGTTCCTTTGTCGGCTGGGGAAGAGGCGTGAGAGTCGCCAGGGGAGTTGCAGGGGCTTGGTCTGGCACGGTGAGACTTGCGATATTGATCGGGTTGGAAGGGATCATAATACATAAAGCAATGACAACGACCACTAAAAGTAATCCCACCGGCAAACGAACTGCGCCCGTGCGCGTGCGCGGTTGGTTCCGACGGGAAAATATGCGTCGTCTGGACATAGGTTTTATTAATTTTACATCGAATTGAAGACAGGAATCAAACCTGTTATTACTTTAGGAAGATCAGCGTACCTCCCTATAAATCACACCTCTCCCAGGTTAATGAAACCCAGGGGAGGTGTTTTGTAGGAATTATTATAGTAAGGACGACTCTTCGGAGAGCGACCTTCGCCTATCCCTGGAGAGCCCTCTCGCTTGACCAAATGAAAGATCAACCAGGGA
The DNA here is from genome assembly GCA_035512375.1 of Anaerolineales bacterium. Taxonomy (GTDB): domain Bacteria; phylum Chloroflexota; class Anaerolineae; order Anaerolineales; family Villigracilaceae; genus Defluviilinea. Next base: position 3,187 of record DATKED010000020.1, on the reverse strand, counting down.
GAGTCGCCTCTGCGTTTTCCGTCAATGCCTGCATCAGCTCGCGGCAGAAATCCGGAATATCAGCCACGACGCGCCCCCAGACCAGGTTTCCCTCGCGAAAGGCAGATTCATCCACCCAGGTCCCGCCTGCATTGAGGATATCATCCCTAATTCCAAGCGAGCCGGTTGCACGGCGGCCCTTCATGATCCCGGCTGAGATCGCAACCAGCCCACCGTGACAGATGATGGCGATCGTTTTTTCATTGGAATGCATGTTACGGACGAGTTCTTTCACAACAGAGTGGCGCCGCAACTTATCGGGCGCCCATCCGCCCGGCAGGATCAGGGCAAAGAGATCGTCCGCGTCCAGCGACTCGATTTTTGTATCAGGCGTGACTTCCAGTCCGTTCTTGCCATGGATCGGTTTCAGCTCGAGCGCAGCTGTGAGCACTTGCGCGCCTTCCTCCTGCAAACGCATCATCGGGACGTAATATTCCAGATCTTCCACACCTTCAGCAACCAGGGTGGCAATTTTCTTTCCTTTTAAACGCATGCGATCATCCTTTCGTTAGAAAAAAGAAGGTTTTCTATAGGATACACTAACACGCCATATCGATGCAAGACCAGTTCGACTTGTGCCATCGGTTCGGCTACAATATATCTATCTTCTATAAATCCTTCATGTTCCTTTGTGCCACTGGTGTTAAAAGATTATGCCTGCCATCAAAGTCACGAACCTCCAAAAAACGTTCCAGACCAAACGCAAAGCCGCCGGAATGAGCGGCTCCATGCGTGCGCTCTTCAAACCGGCATACAGTTCTGTCGAAGCGGTGCGCAGGCTCACGTTCCAAATGGAAGCAGGCGAACTGCTCGGCTTCATCGGTCCGAATGGCGCGGGAAAATCCACGACCATCAAAATGCTGACTGGAATCCTGCATCCCACGAGCGGCGACGCAAAAGTGCTTGGTTACGTCCCCTGGAAGGAGCGGCAAACACTCGCCTATCATATTGGCACGGTCTTTGGTCAGCGTCCGCAGCTCTGGTATCACCTCCCCGCCATAGACACGTTCACGCTCTTTGGAAAAATCTACGAGATGGATGACCACGACACGAAGATGCGCATCGGGCAAATCGCGGAGGCGTTTGAGATCCAGGATCTGCTCGAGACGCCCGTACGCAAACTTTCGCTCGGTCAGCGCATGAGATGTGAAGTCGCCGCCTCGCTCCTTCACCGACCAAAGTTGATCCTGCTCGATGAGCCATCCATTGGCCTGGACGTGGTCGCCAAGCAGCGCATGCGCGACGCGATCCGTGAAATGGCCCGTCTTGAAAACGTGGGCGTGCTGCTTACGTCCCACGACGCGGGAGATCTCGAAGCCTTGTGCAAACGTGTCATCATCGTCAACCATGGACAGATCGTCTATGAAGACAAAGTCTCAAACCTCAAAAGAAAATTCCTCACCTCGAAGCTTGTGGAAGTGCGCTATGCCCAGGAGGTGTCGAAGGCATTTAAAGTGGATGGAACTGAGATGATCAAGCTGGGGCAGTATGGTGTAAAGCTGCGTTTCGACGCACACAGGACTCCTGTGGAAAAAGTGCTTGCCCACCTCACCAACGTGGGAAGCGTGGTGGACATCACGATCTCCGACCCGCCGCTGGAGGAAGTCATCGCGAAGATTTATCAGACTCAGGAAAGGCGCTGATTAGCTCGCGCGGATCGCAGACAAAGCGAGGGGCTATCACGGACCAAGTGTCTCCATGGCATCGAACGTGGCTAAAAGGAAACCGGCCAAAGCCAGAAATTAGGCTTTGCCTCGCGCACCATACGTACAGAAGAAGTGTTGTATTAATCGGTAGACATTTGGAGTGTTGTTGATCTGCCATAGTAAAGGGAGCTCCCATGGAATCAACAGGATCAAAAAGCAGCAACAAAACCCTCCTCTGGATTGCAGGCGGATGCATCGCAATCCTGGTTTGTGGAGTGGCGATATTTCTGTCCGGTTTTGGCGGCTTATACTGGCTCGGCTCGCAAGTCGCCGAGGAGGTAACAGTCAACTGGGAACTTCCAGTAGATATGAACGTAGACGAGACGTTTGGGTTCCGTATCGCCATTACCAACATTAGCTCAGCTCCGGCTGAACTGCTCAATATTGAATTCAGTACCAACTACTTGAAGGGGCTGCTTGTTGAAACCACAGATCCGCCCTATATCAACACATTTGAATATCTGCCTGTGGGTGGAGAAGAAATGTTCCAGACCTATTCCTTTAACATGCCCATTGCTCCTGGTGAAACCCTCACAATCGCCTTCAACGGTCGGGCAGTCCTGGCTGGGGACTTCACAGGCTCTATATTGGTGTGTATCAATTCGGTCGTTAACTGCAAAACGAATATTGTCAGAACTATCATCAAGTAAACAGAGTCTATACTCCGCTCAGAACCATACCCAAACGGGTGGCTACACGTAGCTTTCACGAATAATTGCAGAGTCAAAATAACTGCATATCAGAAAAGCCGGGGGAATGCAAATTGGGTTTATAATCAGCACCTGTCCCGGGCTCAGCCTGAGACACCCCCCAAAACATTGTATCCACCCTACAAATCTATATTCCTTTAGAGAGAACATGCCATGTTATCTTATCCCACAGCCCCCAAACGACCGTACGAAATTACCCAGCATGGGCATACACGCATTGATAATTATTATTGGATGCGCGACCGATCAGACCCGGAAGTCCTTAAGTATCTACACGCAGAAAACGACTATCTTGAAGAGATCATGGGGCACACAAAATCCCTTCAAGAGACGCTTTACGCCGAGATGAAAGGGCGGATCAAGGAAACGGACTCAACTGTCCCTGAGAAAAGAGGCGAATATTTCCATTACTCACGGACCGAAGAAGGAAAACAGTATCCCATTTATTGCCGCAAGAAAGGTTCATTGAATAGCCGGGAAGAAATTCTGCTTGACCAGAACGATCTGGCAGAAGGAAAAACCTTTTGCAGTGTTGGAGCACTGACAGTCAGTCCCGACGGAAATAAGCTCGCCTACTCAATTGATATTGAAGGTGGCGAGGTTTATACAATTTATATCAAGGATTTGACATCCGGTTCCCTTTATCCTGAGTTTATCGTGAACACTTATAGCAGTGTGTACTTCCATACCGGCGTGGAATGGGCAAATGATAGCCAGACCCTGTTCTATCTC
>DATKED010000019.1:0-6392 GCA_035512375.1 Anaerolineales bacterium | reverse complement strand
AATTGGTGGCAGCCATCCGTGAGGTGAACAACGGAAAACGATATATCAGCAAAAAGGTTGCCGGGAGCATGACAGACGATGATTTATGGTGGGGTGGAACAAATATTAATTAGCCCGAATAGGGATGGCGGCTTCAGCAGTTTTTATACTTTGAGCTTTTCAAATTCCCGCACCACTTGTTCTTCCATTTCTGGTGAGAGTGGTTCCAGCGGCAGACTGACGGACCAGCGCGGAAGTCCGTGCAGGCGGTGAAGCAGGGCTTTCAATGTCGGAGGGAAGGGTGGATATTTGTCCAGGATATCGCGTTGTGTTTTTACACGCGCTTGCGCTTCTGTTGAGTCTTTTCCATCATTCAGCGAATCCCAGACCTCACGCAGGTCGGACGAGAGGATGTTCGCCGGCGCGGTGATGCATCCCGCGGCTTTGTTCTGCATCGCGAGCTGCAGATAGGAATCGGTGCCTGTCAGAACAACCAGGTCCGAGCCGAACCTTTCGCCGAGATTGCGTGCGAGATCAGAATCGTGAGACGAGTCCTTGATGCCGGCGAATTGAGCGGGGAAACCATCTTTTAAGCGCGCCAGCAATTCCATTGAGAAGCCGATCCCGGCGACTTTGGGAAAGTGATAGCCGAGCAAGAACCCGTCTGATGGGACGGCTTTCCGGATGACTTCACTGAACCACAGGAACAAGCCGTTATCCGTTGCATTGCGGAAGTAATACGGCGGGACGACCAATACTCCATCGAAGCCGAGATCGAAAGCAAGTTTCGTCAACTCTATGGTTTCTGAAAGGCTGGGCGTTCCTGTGCCGGCGATCAACCGCAAGCCTGGCATCGCTTCGTGTTCGCGAGCCTCGCGCGCGGCACGCATCAGCGCCTGGCGTTCGGTCGGCGAGAAGGAGGGTCCCTCCCCTGTTGTGCCAAATAGCACTGCTCCGTGGCAGCCGCGCGAGGCGAGAAACTTTAGTAAACCGGGAACAGACTCAAGGTCCAGGGTTGAATCGCGAAGAGGAGTCACTGCTGCGGCATAAACTCCAGCGAGGGGGTGTGGTGATGTCATGGTTTCCTCTTTTTGCCTTTATCAGAACGTGTCTTGCGCGCCGGCTTTTTGACTTCATCGTCAACAAAGGTGCGTGCGGCTGTTTCGGGGGGTTGAAGTATTTCGCCTGCCTGCACGAGGTAGCGTTGATGGTCAAGCACCCATAAATATAAATCTGCCTCGGTCTTGCCGGGAAATTCTGTCAGAATGTTTGTATCACGGATCACATTGATGACAGGCATGTAAACATCGTCGTACCAGTGAACAACTGCCTCTTCCTCCGCAATATCGCGCTTCCAGTCAATGCCCATGAAATAGCGATGCACAGCGATGTGCTCCAAAATGCGGTCGAAGCCATCCGGGATGGTCACTTTGATATTAGCCTCTGGTCGCAATGTGTCGAGCGAAGTGCGTTCGAGGAAATTCACCTTGGTTCCCAGGATTTGCAGATCCTCGAGCCTGATATCCGCTGTGAGATCGACGCGCGTGGCGCACTCGCGCACCTCTGCTTCGATGTAGAGTTGTCCCTGCTCGCGCGCAACCGAGACCCGATGATGTCCATCGACAACAAAATAGACCTGCGCTACCTGGTACAGGACCACCGGTGGCAGGCTGATCTCCTGATAGAAGGCGCGATTGACACTTTGCCAGCGCGCCGCGAGTTTGTCGCTGACGGGAAGGAAGACGCGGTCAAATTCATGGTAACGGTTCAGACTCCCCGCGATCTGGTCCACCCGAACGGTCCGCACCCCCCGATAGATAGGACCGCCGATGTGCAGTTTTTCCTTGATGTCATCATAGGAGAGCAGGGTGGTCGGCTGGCCGGAGAGTGCGCCCCACACGCGGTTTACAAAGGCTTTGAAGCGCGCTCTTTGAAAGTCGGAGCGTGCCTGTTCGGAAAATTGTTCGGGAAACTGATCTGACATGGTTATGAGACTCGTCCAATTACAGGGCATTCTGAGCGGAGCGAAGAATCTATATCACTATGTTATAGACCCTGCGCCTACTCTCAGGGTGATATTTCTACTAATGGCTTACTTCGATGATCTTGTATGGGAACACATTGACGATCTTCGTCAAGCCGTGAATTGTTTCAGAGGGCGAGAGATTACGGCGCTGGAAATGTGTATGACCGTGAAAATGGTAGCGCGGCTTTGCGACGCGAATTAGCCAATTGATCGCCTTCAATCCCTGGTGCGACTGCGTTTCTTCGTCGTGGATGCCCAAAGGAGGGGAGTGCGTAATTAGAATATCGAGCGAGCGACCATAATTCACTTTGTTCAATAACAAACGGGGCAGCATCCGAAAGGCTCGTAAATAGGCTTCCGTCTGTGAATGTTGGTTTGTTCCGTCTGGGCGGTAGAGGACCGATCCGCCGAAGCCGCCGATTAAAAATTTCTTAAACCGAATCAGTTTCAAGTCCAGGTTTGAGCCGCCTTCCACATGGGCGAGGGCATTTTCAGGGTTATAGTTTGGGTCATGATTGCCGGGTACATAAAACAATGGAATGTTCAAAAACGTCAGCAGGTTCTCAAGGTACTGGTAAGGCAGGTCTCCACACCCGAGGATAAGCTCGATCTCACGAAAGTGACCACTTGAACAAAGGCTATAAAGACGTTCAACAACTTCATCGCTGACTGCAAGAATTTTCACAATGGGCGTATTGTGCCCCAGAACGATGTTCCCTGCAAGGGATTTGCGGCTGAATCGCTGAATCTGTGTACGAAACTGATAAATTCTTACTCGCGGGTGGTTGTCAAAGCAAGCACAGCAAACTATAATCGATAAATCAGGAGACGCACAACTGGAAACTAGGATTTTTCCTGAACTATCAGATGATCAGGGTAATCAAGGCTCTCCCCCTCCGAGTCAACTTCAGGCGGGCCTTACGCTTGTCAAACGCTATGCAATCCAGGAGGTGATTGGCATTGGCGGGATGGGTTCTGTATACCGCGCCCGCGACATGCACTTCCCCAATGTAACCAAGCTGGTGGCGGTAAAGGAAATGATCAACACCGCGCCGGATCCTCTTGTGCGTGAAACGATCATCCAGAATTTTGAGCGGGAAGCGAATATGCTTGCCACGCTTCATCATCCCTCCATCCCCCGCATTTACGATTATTTTACTTTGGAAAGCCGATCGTATCTGGTGCTTGAGTTTATCCATGGCAAGGACATGGAGTCGATCATCACTGATACCAGCAGCTTCCTGCCTGAAAATCAGATATTGAGCTGGGCGATCGAGTTATGTGATGTGCTTGATTATTTGCACAAACATAAGCCTGATCCCATTATCTTCCGCGATATGAAGCCATCGAATGTGATGATCAATCACAACGGTGATATCATGCTGGTGGATTTTGGGATTGCGAAAACGTTCCAGGCTGGGATCAAGGGGACGATGATCGGCACCGAGGGTTATTCACCTCCCGAACAGTATCGCGGCGAAGCCACACCCTCAGCAGATATCTATGCTCTGGGCGCCACCATCCACCATGCGTTGACGCGCCGCGACCCGCGCCTCGAGCCGCCGTTCTCGTTCTCAGAGCGTCCCATGCGCCGGATCAACGCGAATGTTTCACCCGAAATGGAAGCCGTTGTCAATATGGCTTTGGAATACAACCCTGAGAGCCGCTTCCGTACTGCAGCAGATATGAAACAGGCACTCATGGTGGTGGCACGCAAAACAGGCGCACTTGTCCATGCTGGTCTGCAGACCGGCCCGGTGACGGCAAGCGGCGTAAAACCATTGTGGTCATTCAAATGCGAGGATGAGATACGCGGCACGCCGGCGATCTCTCAGGGGCTGGTTTACATAGGCTCGTACGACAACAATCTCTATGCGCTCAATGCAGCGGACGGACAATTCCAATGGAAGTATCCAACCGATGGAGGCGTTGTTACACGCCCCACCCTGTTCGATGGAAATATTTACTTTGGCTCGGAAGATCAACGTCTGCATGTGGTGAGCACGCGCACTGGCAAGGTGGTGTGGACGTATTATACGAATGGTCCCATCCGTTCCTCCCCACGCATTGCCGAAGGACATATCTTTTTTGGCTCTGACGATAATTACATTCACGCGGTCAACTTGAACACAGGACGCATGGCCTGGAGATTCGAGACCGCGGATGCTGTCCGCTCGACGCCGTTTGTGGTCCGCGAGCTCGTGTATGCAGGCTGTGAAAGCGGTGATTATTATGCAATCGATTTCCGCGGCGATCTTAAGTGGCGCTTTCATGCCAAACGTTCCATTACATCCTCTACTGTAGGGACAGAGCAGGCTTTATACTTTTCCTCGATCGACGGCACGCTCTATGCACTTGATCCACGGAACGGCTGGGTGCTCTGGCGCTTCCGCCTGGGGAAGCCATCGATCAGCACCCCATGCATCGTGGATGATCTGATCTTTGTCGGCGCGGCGGATGGATTTATCTATGCCGTGGAAGGCAGGAGTGCGAAAGAGGTCTGGCGCTTCCGAACCGAACATCAGGTAAACAGCTCGCCGGTGGTGTACAAAGATTCCCTGTACTGCGGGTCCGTCGATGGTCATCTGTATTGTCTTGAATATCGCACGGGCCGCTTACGCTGGAAATTTGGGACGGGGGGAGCAATTACAGGCACGCCGTTGGTCTATGATGATATTGTGTACATTGGCTCCACCGATCAACAATTTTATGCATTGCTTGCCTGAAAAGGAGTTCTTGTGAATAAATTTTTTCGCTGGTTATCTGGCAATAAACAAACACCAACATCCGCGCAGGATCTTACAAACACTGCTCCGCTATCGGAGCAACAGATACAGGCTATTGTCAGCAATCAGAACCCGCGCTTCGATATTCAACAACTCATTTCCAGTTGCGGTCAGTCCGTGGGCAAACAGCGTGAGCTGAATGAAGATAGTTTGCTGGCCATCACCGCCATGATGGCGGGCAATGCAGGAAATCTGCCGTTTGGTCTTTATATTGTTGCAGACGGTATGGGTGGACACCAATTTGGAGAAGTTGCGAGCAATGCTGCGATCCGCACTGTGGCAGGATATATCCTGCGCAAATTTCATCCCTATCTCTTTCATATCAAAACCGACACGATGGATGAATCCTTTCAAGAGATCATGCAGGCTGCGGTGAGCGAGGCGCAACGCGCCATTCAGCGCGAGGCCCCCGGCAGTGGAACGACCTTAACAGCTGCGCTCGTGCTTGGTCAGCAGATCACAGTTGCCCATATTGGTGATAGCCGTGCCTACTTTATCTATCCGGATGGACGTGTTGAGCCGATCACGCGCGATCACTCGCTTGTCAAGCGCCTCGAAGAACTCGGACATATTACCCCCGATGAGGCTGTTAACTATCCACACCGCAACGTTTTGTACCGTGCTCTGGGTCAGGGCGAAATACTCGACCCGGATATTTTTACTGTTGGTTTTCCACAGCCTGGTCATTTGATGATTTGCAGCGATGGTTTGTGGGGCGTACTTACAGAACAGGATCTTACGCGTGCCATTAATGAAGCATCGACTCTTCAGCGCGCCTGTCAAAACCTCGTTAACGCAGCCAACGCTGCAGGTGGTCCTGACAATATCAGTGTTGTCCTCGTTCAATTGGTCGGATAGATATGTTGCCCAACCAGGATTACTATTCTCTTCTCGGTGTCACGCGAGATGCCTCACTGGAAGAGATCAAGCGCGCTTATTTTGAAGCCGCGCAAAAATTGCATCCGGATAAAAATACAGCAGCCGGGGAAACTGAGATGTTTCTGGGCGTGCAACAGGCTTACGAAGTGCTTTCCAACCCAAAGAGGCGGATGCAATATAACGCCACATTGCCGCCTGAAGAGAAACTTTCCCTGCCATATACCCATAAAACTGTTTACAGTCGTCCGAATTTGGTTCACCTGGACGAGCCGCAAATGCTCTACTTTATTCTGGAACTGGACGCACCCCAGGAGGCGCGTGAGGCGCCTTCCCCACCTCTGAATGTCTGCCTGGTATTGGATCGCTCCACCTCCATGCAGGGCGAAAAAATGGATATCGTCAAGGCGACTGCCATCCAGGTTTTGCGCAATCTCAGGATACAGGACATTTTAAGTGTTGTCACATTCAGTGATCGCGCCGAAGTGGTTATTCCTGCCTCTTATCATCAGGAGAAGTCGCGGTCAGAGGCGAAGATCCAGATGATCCAGTCTTCTGGCGCGACAGAGATATATCAAGGTCTCGAAGCGGGTGTAAAAGAAGTCATGCGCAGCCTGGACGCCAAACGCATTAATCACATTATTCTGCTCACCGATGGTCATACCTACGGGGATGAACAACAGTGCCTTACCCTGGCGTCCAGGCTTGCAGAACATGGCATAGGA
>DATKED010000018.1:0-5941 GCA_035512375.1 Anaerolineales bacterium | reverse complement strand
ACTCGGCATATTCCGATGCGAAACACGGGTTCCTCGTTGTAAACGAAAGAGAGGAAAAAGCGTATGATCTTGTAGGGAAATATATTGCTTTTAGTGCAGATAGCAGACATTTAGCCTATGTCGCCAGGTCCGGGAACCAGGAATTGGTCATCATCGATGGTTTGGAAGGCAAGCCATATGACATTATCCCCTCCCCCATCATCGCAACGCAGGAAGGCTTTCGATATCTGGGTTATAAAGATAATCATGTTTATCTGATCGAAGAAAGAATACAGTAACCACGTGCTGTTTTATGATCCTCGCTGGCGCAAGGTCCCCGCTCGGCGTGGGTTTCCAATCCCGCCGAGACATGACCGCTGGTCTCACCCACTAGGGGTGGAGTTGAGACCTGCGGTCATTTCGTGCCTCAGTCGCAGACCTTCGGCAAGCGGGTACTATAATTGATCCACGGTCGCGTCCGCGCCAATCCCTGGTCTATATCCCCCACCTTCGACGAACGCCGTCGTCCGTGCTCGCCTGATCGAACGGCTGACACAATTGCTGGCAATCCACCCACTGCATTTGTGGATTGAATATAGAAGGTGCCAGACTCAGCCGTGATCAGGCAGGCTTGCGAGTCTATATCCCCCACCTCCGCGTTTTCGGGTCTGTTCTGATTGTCATCCGATTTTCCTTATATCCTCATCACTCTTACGGATACTGGCTGAGCAATGCCCTTCAGCTCAAGCGAACGGGATTCCAAACTCCTCGCATCGAGATTCCCAGACTTTACACTTTCTTCACTAATCAAAATCTCTCCCGCTGCAGCTTTGGAGGATAGACGTGCACACATGTTCGCCGCGCTTCCTAACAAAGCGATTTCAGTCACCCCATCCGAAGCACCGACCGCGCCTACATATGCCGTGCCTGTATGGATACCTGCCCCCACCGGAACCCAAGGACCATTTGCATCTCCATGACCTGTCACTCTTAGAAGCGCTTGCGCCGCATGAAACGCGACCTTTGCATGATCTTTCCCTGCAAAACGCGGGACAAATAAGGCAATTACCTGATCTCCCATTAAGCGATTGACCATTGCATTGTGTTCAATCAAAACCCTGCTCGTTTCCTTATAGAAACGTTGAATGATTTCCTTGAACCCCATCGTTCCCTTCGATTCCGCCAGAGGCGTGGAGTCACGCACATCCGCAAAGATCATCGTCAGCTCCACTTCCGCCCCGACTTCGTAATGACGCGCGGATTGTTCACAGGCACTGCATAGTTTGGGGCTGAAACTCGAAGGTGCGGAACCCATGAAGCGCAGGATATTGCCTCCCAGCCCCGTCATGGGAATCCCGCATTCATGGCAATGAGGATCACCAGGTACCAAAGAATATAGTTTTTGCTGCAAGTTCAAGAAGGCTTTCCAGCGTTTGAGTTCGTCTGGAAAAGATGTGCGCCACTCTCCCGTCAGGTAGTAGTACCATGTTTCGTTATATAGTTTCTTGTCCACCATCCATTCAAGGACGCTAAAACCCAATTTCTTGCTCATACTTGTCTCTTTTCCGAGAAGGATTGTCTGCTCCAGCAGCGCACAATCTGTAATACTTCCTGGATAAGATTTTACTCTCATATGTCGTTTATCGAATGAAACAAACCTTAGAAAGGGTGGATGAAAAGAGTGATAAGATTCGCCTCTGCTCGGCGTGGGTCTTTGCGTAGCACCCCGCCGAGACAGACCGTAGGTCTCAGATCCGCACGTAGTGAGTGAGACCTGCGGTCAGCCCTTACACCCTTATCAGGGCGCTTTGCAGGGGTGCTCACCTGCACTGCACCAAACGCACAATTTGCACGGCTGGATGTCTGCGGGCGGCATGCCAGGCGTGATCCTCACCTTTGTTGTGCTTACCCATTCGATTGCACGTTCCCCTTTTTCACGGCTTCAGCTTGGAAGCATGTCTCTTACGTAGTCCAGCAGAAACTTGCCTCGGTCAGATCCCGCAGTATAGAAATAGAGTTGCGCTATTGTGTTATTCTCTCCATCGAATCTCACCCACGGAAAACTTACGCTAGAAACAAAAAGACCCCCTCAGTCGTGGTCTGCCACATCGATCATCCTCTATAATCCCTGGATGTTGCTTGATCTGGATATTCCAATGTTAGAGAATGTGTTAAAGGAGTTTCTTTCCCATTCTTGTGTTTTACCGTTGCACGGATAAGAAATACGCCCCAGCCAGCAGTCTTCATACGAAATTTTGTAGAACGATCCTTAACTTCTCGAACAGGGCTTGGAAAAGTAGGATGGAGGATATAAATGACACGGTCGATCTGATCGAGTTCTTCTTGCGAGCCCTCAATCCAAACCCACCAGTCCCAATAATCATCTCCCTGATACTTGAATCCTTGTTCAATTCTTATTGTCATAAGATTTATTCCTCATGCAGGTGAATACCCAACGACTCAACGTTCTCAAATTCGGAGCTCCACGACTTTCCAGCGCATTCAACTCGAATCTGTATGAAGGACATCGGTGGGACATTTTGAGCTCGAACAAATAAGCCTCCTGTAATGGGCAAGATCTGGGCTGGAATCTCTTCACTCATCATTCCATTCCTCTCCAGGATTTTGTACGTGCAGAGGAGACCCGGCTTGCGGAGAAGAGGCCGGACGGCCTGGATGCATTCATCTGGCATTAATTTCAACTCGATCGTGTCGCGCAAATGCCATTTGCCAATCGTTTTGACAATTTCCACCAGGCATTTGTCTCGTTCGCTTTCGGCGTATAGTATCCTTTGTCGATCACCCGCAATGCCGCCCTGCTCATCCACGCCCGTCTCGCGGATTTCAGCCACAGGGATTTTGAAGGCAATCGCATTTGATAATTCATCTGTCACCCATCTATGAGTTGTCCATCGGTTCTCGTTGATCTTGTCCCTCCTTGTGGCAAATGCCATCAAGGCATTCGATTGCCTGATTTCCCTTATGACAGCATCGGTGATTTGTTCTCCCTGTACCTCTTCTCCACTCACCACTTCATCGCCGAATGCCTTGATGATTGGAAATACTAAATTAGGAATCCACTTATCACGTTCGTTATAGCCAAGTGCTACAAAAATCTTCATTGGAAGCGCCTGCCTTCATGGAATGTGAAAATTTGCGACAAAACTAGTATAGCATTCTATTCGTAAAATATGAAACGTGATAAGTAATAAGGGGATTGCTCACCAGCACTGCGACAAGCACGCAGTGCTGGTGCCAGTGCTGGTGTGACATTACCCCGGTCCGGCGGTAAACCAAATGTGCGTCCTATGATTGCTGCATGGTCGCATCCGTGCCAATCCCTGGTCTATTTCCCCCACCTTCGACGAACGCCGTCGTCCGTGCTCGCCTGATCGGGCGGCTCAACATCTGCGGGCGGCAGCACGGTTCGGTACGGCTTGAGGCGCCCACGCCTTCGCAGGTAAAAGTGCATGTTTGGTAGAATGAGAGATGATGAAAACCTACGTAATCCTGCTGCGCGGCATCAATGTTGGCGGCAAAAACAAAATACCGATGGCAGAACTAAAGCTGTTCCTGGAAGAACAGGGGTTTGAGGATGTTGTCACGTATATCCAGAGCGGCAACGTAGTGTTACGGTCGGACCTTAACGCAAAAACGCTTGGTGCAAAAATTGAGAACAGCCTGCCCAAAAAGTTCAAACTGGACAGTTCGGTGATCAAGATATTAGCTCTTGACCGAAAAACATTCAAAAAGGTCCTTGCCCAGGCTCCCAAAGAGTTTGGCAAAGATGACAGCAAGTATCGCTACTATGTGTTGTTCCTGATGGGGGGCTCGTGCCAGCGACGCTATAAAAGAAATCGGTGAAATGCTCGATCGCTATGAGCTCTACATCTACAAGCAGTGGCTGCGCGTCTACATGCGCAGCAAGATGATCAAGCACAACAAGGATCTGTTCGAGTCGCTCGATGACACGCCCGCACTCCTGAAGCTCCTGCATATCTATTAGTGCAGATCCGTCCGGTTGGGTCCAAATTAAGCAAGACATCAATCCATCACCGTACGCCTGAAATGGATGTTGATAAAAATATTACAAGGGCGATGCATGATCAATATCTTCGATATCTACAACTTTTAGAGGAGTCTCCACACATGGCACCAATGCAATCAAATTTAGTACGAGACGGCAATGGCGGGCAAATCAAATTTCCAATATTTATTTCACAAGCCGATATGGATCTGATCGAAAAAGAATTCGTTGTGGAGGATGGCGATATTTTTGTGGTCACGTATCCACGTTCAGGCACGACCTGGACCGAACAAATGGTGCATCTCCTGGTGAACAAAGGCGAGCAAGGTGAGCAACGACTCACAGATGCCGTGCCCTGGCTGGAAACTCTACCTCATCGACCCAATGGCATGATCGAATTTTTGAAGACCATGCCGCAACGCCGGCTATTCACGAGTCATCTGCCTTACGCCCTCATGCCGCCCCTCAACAACAAAACCGCAAAAATTATTTATGTAGCACGCAATCCCAAGGATGTCGCGATCTCAACGTATTTTCACAATCAAAGCAAGCTCGGCTATGAAGGCACCTGGGAGGAACACTTTCAAGAGTTCCTGAATAGCGACGTGGGGTTCGGTCCATACTTTGACCACATTTTGCCCTGGTGGCAAGCCAGTCAAAAGGATCAGCGCATTCTATTCATGAAATACGAGGATATGAAACACGACCACGCGGGTAACATCGCCAGGCTCGCGTCCTTTCTGGACCTTCATGTGGATTCGCAATTAATTGAAACCGTCGTCAGCTTGAGCAGTTTCCAATCGATGACGTCGGAAGAGACCACAAATTTTGACTGGATTCCTCAACGTGCAGATGTCCCAAAACACTTCCGCAAAGGCGAAATCGGTGACTGGCGGAATCATTTCAGCGCCGAACAAAGCCAACTAATGGATGACTTCGTTAGGAAGAAGCTGAAAGACAGCGGTCTGCAGTTCGATTTTGGAGACGGCGTTACCCTGCCATGATGGTGAGGCCCTACATCGGACAGGCTCATCGAAATCACAAAACCGCTCAACACAGCCCCCTTCGCTTCACTTCGGGGATCTTCGACATGCACCCCGGCATCAAACAAACGCCGGAACGGTATACGCTGGGGCACTATATAATGGGTCTATGGTCGCGTCCGCGCCAGTCCCTGGCACGCGGGCAGGCTTGCCCGTCTACATTCCCCACCACCGCCGAAAGCGGTACTCAGGTCCGTACCCGCCTGATCGAGCGGCTGGACGAGCGCTTAAGCGTTTCTTCAAGCATCACAGTTTGAGATCGTCTGCTTCCACGGTGGTCAATCGTCAGTCGGCTGCTGTTGAATGTCCTCTCCCACCTATAATCGGCAAGGTTTATCCTTTTCTGAACAGGTGCGCCAGCAATATGCCTTATTTTGATTTTTTAGATCGTCTATCGAGCACGGCTTGCACCGAAGGGCTTACCGGCTTATCCTTGCGATGAATACAGCCCAGCCAGCAACATGGCCGGCGCATCCCTTCCTTGAGTTCACTGATCGTCCTTTTAACATGCTCCCTTCTGGTCTCGTCTTTCTTGACGAAGGTCACCCAGCAGATCCACTCGTTGCGCGCAAGCGGTGTAAGATCCTCCCATATTGCCAGTGCCGCTCTATCGGACGTGAGAGCCTTTCGTAAATCCGCGGGCACTTTATGTACGACACCGTGTGAGATCGTTTTACTCATATGATTATTTTACCAACGAAGTCAGGTATACTGCTTAGGAGAAGTGTTCAAGGATTCAGCGATGAACACGTAGGATCCTCTTCTTTTTGTGATCCACTCCCCCTCATTTTAACGATCGCAATTTTATAAGTGAAAAGGCTGGCGCAATGCCCGAATTGACAACCGATTTCCAATCCCTGCCGGAAGAATATCAGCATGTCATTCGGCTGGC
>DATKED010000017.1:0-13128 GCA_035512375.1 Anaerolineales bacterium | reverse complement strand
CCCAGTCCGACAAGGAGAACACATGGAACTAATCTCATACCTTTGGCAATACATCGTGGAGGTGTTTGGGCTCTTCATTGCGTATGCATTTGCGGCAATTTTCATCTTTCTGGTGCTTCGCCAATTTCATTCGCGGAAGATAACTGCAGCGCTGGTTGCAATTTTTATTGGGATTTCGATCGCGTTTTATGTGCCTCATGGCATGCCGGAAGAATTGGCATATCCACTTGCCCTGAACTCATTCGGACCGGGTGAAAAACCAGATCTGCCCATTCGAAACGCGTTCCACTTCTTCCGGAACTTCAATGATTTTGAGCGAATCTCCGATATTGCCAAAGATCCCACCGACCTGCCAAAAACCGTCGTTTATGGAGAAGATGGCATGGTTGAAATAAACATTACCACGACGGAAGTCATCGCTGAGATGGCTGACGGCACCACATTCAACTATTGGATCTTCGATAAAACCGTTCCCGGTCCCTTTTTACGCGTGCGGGAGGGAGACACCGTTCGTCTAACGATCCACAACGATGAGACAAGCCTGCATCCTCACAATATTGATCTCCATGCCGTTACAGGCCCCGGCGGTGGCGCAGCGGCGACGATCGTTGGGCCCGGTGAGAGCAAGACAATTACGTTCAAGGCGCTGAATGCCGGGTTATTTATCTACCATTGTGCATTTGGGAATGCGGGGCTGCACATGACACACGGTATGTACGGGCTTATTCTGGTTGAGCCGCAGGGAGGACTGCCTCCGGTTGATAAGGAATTTTACATCGTGCAAGGTGAGTTCTACAGTTCCAGTACACTCGGCAGAAAAGGTCTTCAACTTTTCGACACACAAAATTATCTCGATGGGAAGCCGCAATATGTGGTTTTCAACGGAAGGACCGGAGCACTCACCGATGGCATGACCGCGAACGTCGGCGATACCGTTCGTATGTACGTAGGCAACGGCGGAGTCAATCTCGTTTCGAGCTTTCACGTCATTGGCGAAATATTTGACCGTGTGTATCGCGAAGGCGATTTGGTGAGTCCCCCGGCGATGGGTTTGCAAACCACATTGATTCCTGCAGGGGGCGCTGTAATGGTTGAATTCACAGTGGATTATCCCGGAAATTACGTCCTGGTAGATCATGCACTCGCAAGAGTTGACCGCGGGGCCTGGGGAGTGCTCCACGTCGAGGGAGAAGCAGATCCGGCTATTTACAACGGTGAGATACAAAGCGAGAGTGGTCATTAGTAAGCTCTGACCAAACGAACCAACAAATTGCCTCTTCATCCACTGTGGAAGGTATTACGGGGAAGTATTTCTACGACTCGCACGTGGTCCCGGCAGCACCCCAAGCCAGCGATATGGTGGTTGCCAGGAAATTATGGGATGCCAGCGCCAAAATGGTTCATCGAATTGAAAATGTTTAATCGCCTCTCCCCCAAGTGGCGGAGACAGAAACTCCCCAGACGCAGGATGCGCCTGGGGAGTTTGTATCGTATGCTGAATATATGACCCGCGTATTTATAGCCGATGCTTTAACAGAAGAACGTTCAGCTCTGCGTCTCATGTTGCTAGACCTCAACATGGAATTGGCAGGAGAAGCCGCTGACTGGGTGACTGCGTTGGCGCAAGCACCAGTAAGTTTTACAGATATGTTGTTGATCGATTGGGATTTGCTCCCCCGCACTTCGCCCACTGCAGCGTTGGAGGAACTCCGCAGAGCCTGTCCGGCCGCGCTGGTCGTAGTTCTTATCAGCCATCTGGACGCCCGTCAGCAAGCTGCCCTCTCTTCGGGCGCGGATGCGTTTATCAGCAAAGGTGAAACGCCCGAGCGAGTGTCCGAACGATTGCAGTCTGTTGCCGCAGGCCTTCGTTCTTGATGATGCCACCTGGCTGAGTAAGGGACTTGAAATCCGGCGCAATATGCTGCCCCGAGCGCCGGCGTACATTGGGACAGCTTTTTCAAATGATCCAAAGGAGGATCCATGAACAAAGATGTATTCGAAGGCAAGTGGAAACAAGTGCGAGGCGAGGCCAAGGTTTGGTGGGGCAAGCTTACCGATGATGACCTGGACAAGGTAGCAGGTCAATTCGAGGTCTTCACAGGCTTGCTTCAGGAGAAATATGGTTATACCCGCGAACATGCTGAAGAGGAAATCGAAAAGCGTATGAACGAGTATGAGTCCAAGCTCAAGAATAGCATGCCCACCCCGTAATTCTTCCGCGTCAGATAGGCGCCTTTCTCGAACGAGAAGAAACACAGCTCAATAACCAAACACGGGCAACCGTGCAATTTTAAACACTCAAAAGGAGAAGAGAAAAATGAACCTCATCATATATCTCATTGCTGGAGCGATTGTCGGTTATGTTGCCAGCCGGATTATGCGAACGAATTCGCAACAGGGCCTGCTGCTCGATATCGTGGTAGGCGTGGTGGGCGCGTTCCTCGCAGGTTACTTTATCAGCCCAATACTGGGCGTCGGCACCATCAACGATGCCATCACCTTGCCAACCCTGCTGGTAACTCTGCTCGGGTCTATAGTTTTGCTGGCGATCTACAAGGCAATCGCCCGCCGCTAATCGCAGAAGTTCTGATAATTTATTCGTTTTGTTCAAAGCTTACAAAGTAGATGAGCAGGGGTAATGACACCCTGCTCATCGTAACAAGCAGCGCACCCAGCGCTGCCATGGTGGTCCTCCCCATAATTCGGTCATCAGGATCATCCTCAGAAAGAGAGGCACAATGTCAAACGAAAGAATGACAGAAGTTAAATCAATACAGCAGGAACCTGAACGCGAACAACGCATTTTCACTTTTAAGATCACGCAGTTGATCTGGTTGTTCCTGGGCATCCTCGAA
The DNA here is from genome assembly GCA_035512375.1 of Anaerolineales bacterium. Lineage (GTDB taxonomy): Bacteria > Chloroflexota > Anaerolineae > Anaerolineales > Villigracilaceae > Defluviilinea. Next base: position 10,273 of record DATKED010000017.1, on the reverse strand, counting down.
GCCCTCATTGCGCTGCGCATCGGCCTCAAACTGATCGGCGCCAACCCCGATAGCCCCATTGTGGCCCTGATCTATGGGCTGACATTCCTGTTCCTGTTCCCCTTTGAAGGGATGGTCGCAACACCCTCGGCTGGCAGCATGGTGCTGGAACTCTCCTCCCTCTTTGCCATGGCGATCTATGCCCTGATCGCCTGGGCTGTGGAGAGAATAGTCTGGGTGCTTTTTTACCGCCCGCGTGGACCTGTAGTAGGCACCACTCAAACGACGACAAGCGAGCGCCATATCAATCCATAAATATTCTGGGAGGTGAGGAATGGACAGTTCCTTTCGTGAACAAGGGTCTGACACGCAGCAGGATCCAAAAAGATTTTTGGTGAGCCTCACCATCTTTACCAACCTCATCAACTGGCTGGTAGGTCTTATCAAGTTGACGGAAGAAGAGCAAGAGGAGGCAGGTATTTATCTTGATCGCCTGCGAGGCGAATAAATATCGGCAGCCCTGCGTACACCATAGACAGACCACAAATCGTGGTCATGATTAACTACGAAGGAGAAAACCTAGTGATCCATACGAATCAAGAATATAAACACCCTGCAAATAGCACACTGAACGTTTTGGCTGGCATGTTGATCGGCGGACTGGCCGGCGCCGTGGCGGCGTTATTGATGGCACCCCAATCCGGGAAAGATACCAGAAGACAGATCCAGGAAAAAAGCATCGAACTGCGCGACCGGACGACGGAATTGATGGAAGATACCGTGGCGCAGGTCCGTACGAAAGCGAACAAGCTCTCCGTCGGTCTAAAAGACTACGGACAGGAACTGGCCGTCGAGCAATTGGACCACGTAGCCGAAGCCGCGCAAGCCGGCAAAAAAGCAATCCAAAATTCCTGATCCATGCCTCGAGGAGTCTGCGCATGATTTTGAATGGGAAAGATAGCCTTGCTTTTAGCAGCCATCCTGGCTAGTCTCGTCCTCGCGAGCGCGGCAGGTATCTTTATCATACTGCCATCCGGCCGATTTTCGGGCCGGGTGGTGCTGATACTCCTCTCATAAGAAGGTTTCCCTGCATCCCGCACACGGGGGTTTCATAGATATGTTATCTGTCATTCTTGTTCTTCTGGGCATTATGAAATTCTCGCCCTCGTTAAAGCGTTACACTTTCAATCGTCCAACGGTCCTTGCAGGTTGCAGCAAAAGCAGACCGTCTGGACGTCTTATCCCTGCTTCTGACATTAAGGTAAGGTAAAACCTTCCCCGGATCAGAACTCGAATAGAGATAGAGATTCCAGTTTAGATACTGACGCCGTACCCTGGATTTGCAGATATCCAACCAGTGAATGAGAGGAATAAATATGTTCCCAGCACAGATCCCCAGAATACACCCTGATGAATTTTCCAGGTGTGAAGAACGCAATCCCGTCATGGATCATCGAAAAAGCCTCAGCCCAATCCAAAAAACGGATGCGGCGATCAAAGAACACATTGACCGTGCCCTCTGGAAGGATGATATTCTACGAGCGATAGAATCGTATGAGATTGAGGTCCACGTGAAAAATGGGGTCGTCTACTTGAACGGCCACATTGTGAACGCAACCAGCCAGAACCGGATCAAGAACGCCATTCGGGCCATTCCCGGTCTCCTGGGAATTCAAAATAATCTCGTCCTGGACGACAGGCTCACCCTCGTGGTCGCTGCATCACTGGGAAATTTGGAACATACCTACGGCTGCAAGTTTTTTACAGGTGCCTCGCATGGGGTGGTCTCGCTAAATGGGATTGTGAGCGATGAAAATGTGAAATTGCTGGCAGAGAAAGAGGTATCCAGTCATCCAAACGTCCGGGCGGTGATCAACAATGTGCGCGTTGCAGGGTCCGAGTTGGAGTCGCAGGACCAACCATTTCTGCAACCCACCATCGGACAGATCATTTACTTTCTGGACGGGGTCTCGGGCGTGGTAAAGCAGGTAATCATTAACCCGAACAACCGGCGCGTGGTTGCCATGACCCTCCAGGGACAATTTACAGACCCGCACCAAGCCCCCAAATCCTCCAACAATGGTGAAGCCCGGCCTCCAGAGCGTCTGGTCGTTGTACCGATGGATGTGGTCCGTTATATGACCAAAGTCTCAGGATTTTTGCACATCAACAGCAACAAGCGAGACCGCTATATGGATTTCGACCCGACTCGCTTTTCCACACCAAAAAATGGCTGGAAAGTTCCCTATCCGTATTGTCCTGACGACGTGCTGTTCCCTCTGGAAAACCAGGCGGTCAAGTATCAAATTTTGGAACAGCGTCTCCCGTCTCCACTGACCGTTGCGTTAGCTGAACAATTGCGCTGGGAACAACTCCTGGCCGATGACAACCTGGGTGGATAGTCATGAAAAATAAATTAATGGAGCTCGGATTATCTTATTTTCTCAGGCAACGAACCCATGGCAGGGACTCATCAGACAACATGCCTGAATTGGTAAAGCCCGAATCCGAAAGAGAGAGAGCCATAAGCGTAATGGAAGATATCCTGCGCTGGGCCGATGACGGCGGACAAATGCTGGGGCCTGACAACCGAACTGCTGCGTCCAACCCGGAGACAGCCCGGGAACGGGCCAACGAATGACGTACGTCGGAGGAAAAGGAAGCTGAACAGGAAAGTTTCTCTGACCCCGATTCAAAATCTCATGTATCTTTCACGAGCAGTTCGATAACGATGGCAGTTAATCCAGTTTCTCAACCGTATGACTGGACCTTTCGCCGCGCCGTGTGGGCGACTCTCGTGCTTATCTCTGTCATCCTCGGCTTCTGGCTGCTCTACCGGTTCAACCAGGTCATTTTCACCTTATTCATTGCCATCGTGATAGGCACGGTGATCAGGCCAGCCGTGGCCTGGCTGCATCAGCGAGGACTCCCCCAGATGGCAGGAGTCATTCTTGTTTACCTCCTGCTGCTGCTCCTGCTCACAGGTTTCCTGCTGTTGCTATTTCCGTTGATCACCGAGCAAGGTACCACGATTGCTGCCGCCATGCCGGACTACTACCAAAACCTGCGCGCATGGTTGGTCGATCATCCCAATCCATTTCTTGTGGGTTTAAGTGAGTTTCTCCCGGCTGCGTTGCCAAGCCTGAGTGCCGGGCAACAAACGGGTCAGGAGATGATGGATTCCGCCGGGCAGGTTGCGGGCTACATAACATTGGTGGCCAAGGTCATCTTTACAGCCATCATTCTTCTGGTACTCGCTTTTTACTGGACCCTGGAGGGGCCGCGAATCATCCAGTCATTTTTACTGGCGGTTCCGCAAACCCAGCGCGAGAACATTGGCGACCTGATTTCGTCCATGGAAAGCAAGGTTGGCTTCTACATGGTCGGGCAGGGTATCCTTTGCATGGTCGTAGGCATCCTGGCGCTGATTGCTTATCTGCTCATAGGCTTGCCTAATGCCCTGGTGTTGGCGCTTGTCGCGGGCGTGCTGGAAGCCATACCGATGGTTGGTCCGCTGCTTGGCGCCATTCCTGCGGGCCTCGTTGCGCTGTCCATAGCGCCTGACAGGCTGATTTGGGTTATCGTCGCGACTGTTGTTATTCAGCAGTTGGAAAACAGCCTGCTGGTACCCCGGATTATGAAGAAGGCGGTGGGGGTCAATCCCTTCGTCACACTGCTGGCGCTTTTTGCGTTTAGCTCGTTGTTCGGCCTGGCCGGAGCACTGATGGCGATCCCCCTTGCAGCCATGATTCAGCTGGCGCTCAATCATTTTGTCTTTCAGCAGGGCACAGTGGAAATGGAAGTCTCTGAGGGACGTGATTACGCAAGCCGGCTTCGTTATGAAGCGCAAGATTTGGCCCAGGACCTGCGCAAGCAGGCGCGGCTCAAAAAAGGAGGCTCAGACCTAACGATCAAGCAGATCGAGCATGTGATGGATGAGATCGAGACGATCACGACCAACCTGGACGCTCTCTTGGCCCGGGCCAATAAGCCGGGTGCAGAATGACGAAACAACTACTGGTGATTGGTACGGCCGTCATGACCACCCTGCTTGCACTGGTGGTGTTATGGCAATTCCGTATTGTAGTCATTTACGTCCTGATCTCGCTTGCGTTTGCAGCGACCGTCCGTCCCATCGCCAGGCGCGGATCCAGACACAACTTCGTGTCACGCCTGCTTTTGATTTTGCTCTACCTGGCGGGACTCGGCATCGCCGGTCTGTTAATCTTCCTTGTCGGCAGATTATTGATCGGTGATCTGCAACAATTGGCCCAAATAATATCCAGCCAGGGTGCGTGGATATTGCCCCCCTGGCTGGAAGGTGGTTTGTTCCAGCAGGCACTGGATAGATGGCTGCCAACACCGGATAAGCTCTTTGAAGCAATCACCAGCCAACGCCCACTTATAATCTCCGCTGTTCTTGGCTTCACCCAGGGGATGGGTGGCATGGTGAGCGCCTTTTTCGTAATTCTGTTCCTGAGCATTTATTGGAGCATCAATCAAAATCATTTTGAACGCCTCTGGCTCTCGCTGCTTCCGTCTGAACAGCGCACGCAGGCACGAGACATTTGGCGGACGCTCGAACACGATCTCGGCGCCTACATTCGCAGTGAAATCATCCAGAGCCTGCTGGCAGTGTTGCTATTAGGAATGGGTTATTGGCTGCTCGGGTCTCCATACCCGGCACTGCTGGCAGTGGTTGGCGCGGCAGCCTGGTTGATACCCATAGTGGGGGCAGCCCTGGCCGTGATTCTGCCACTGATATTGGGGCTGCTGACCGGTGCATCGCTTAGCCTTCTTACAGTTCTTTATACGCTCATTGTTTTAATCGCTTTGCAGGTATGGGTCGAGCCCCGCCTTTTCAGACGCAAGTGGGATAACCCGATTCTGACCCTGGTCATACTCCTGGCGTTGGCAGATGCTTTTGGTCTGCTGGGAATCATTCTCGCGCCACCCTTATCTGCTGTCTGTCAAATTCTTTGGAATCTGGTCGTCAGTGACCGCTTACCTTCAGATACAGCAGTTCAGGTTTCAGATCTTAAAGAACGGCAGGCACATCTGCGGCTTGCCCTGGAACTGATGGAGGGGCCGCCTCCACCATTGGTGGTCAGCAGTATGGCGCGGCTGGCCAGTCTGCTGGAGAAAGCCGAACCGATTCTGCAAGCAGCTCTTCCGGCTGAACCATCCGACCTATTCCATCCATCCCAGCCTCTCAGCGGCGAAAATGGGTCGTCCATATCCACAAAACCCTGAATATAAAGAGTATGACTGCATCTGGCATGGCTAAATATATGGCACAGCTTAGAGAGCAAGCTATCCTCAGCGCCAGCAGGCTGAATGAGCGCACCGCGGGCTGGGCGGGGATATTGGCGAGCGCTGCAAAGGAAGCCCTAAAGCCTGATACGGCGATTACCGCCGCGGCGATTGCCTACTTTGCCCTCTTCTCCCTCTTTCCCATCACCCTCCTCAGCATTTCCATTGCCAGTTTCAGCCTTGGCCCGTCGATGGACCGGCAACTCATCATTCATAGGCTGGAGTTTGTTGCGCCGGCCCTGGGACAGTTGTTGGGACAGAATATTGATGAAATTATCGAAGCGCGCGGACCCATTACCGGCGTCGCTTTGGTTGGTCTGATCTGGTCGGCTTCCACAGTTTTTTACACGTTTACTCACACTTTGAACGAAATTTGGGGTGTTAAAAAACGCCGCGCTGTCTGGAAGCGGCGTGGCCTGTCCATAGTCTTTGTCCTGACCTTCGTGGGCCCGACCCTCTTTCTGGCTTCATTTGCCAGCAGTATGATTACCCACCTCCGCACCTTGCTACCCGACCAAATCATTTCGATGGGTGGCGGTGTTAGTTTGGTGCTGGCTATCCTGCTCGATGTGACCTTGTTTATGGTGCTTTATATGATGCTTCCACATGGAGCTTCCACCTGGCGCGAGATCTTACCTGGCGCGATAGGGGCCGGTTTCCTGTGGGAGCTGGGCAAGAAAGCCTTCCTTTCTCTTGTTTCCACCTACATCTCAGTCTCGAACCTGGTCTATGGTTCTGTAGCCGCGATGATCGCCTTTCTAGCCTGGGCATACCTGAGCGGGCTCATCTTTCTCTTTGGCGCTTACTTAAGCGTTTCCTATTTCCAACTCAAACAGCAGCAAAAAGAAACGATAGCTGAAAAACGCCAGTAAGATTTCATCTGATGGAAGGACCGGCTGCCTCGGTGTCTCCCCCAAGTGGCGGAGACAAACACTCCCCAGCGGAAGGATGCGCCTGGGGAGTGTTTGTTGTATCATGAGAATAGGCGAAATGTACATCCAGTGGTCTATAGGTTTCAAAATTTGCAACTGGTGGTTGTACCCAAACCGACAGCCATAATCCTCACGCTGAACTGATCGTTCCAATTGAAGGAGATTCCTTATGATGAAGTGTAGTGAAGTAATGACGAAAGACCCCGTTTGTTGCCTGCCAAGTGACAGTGTGGCAAAAGCCGCGGAATTGATGAAGAGTGAGAATATCGGTTCGATCCCTGTTATTGAAAACGAACAAAGTCAAACGCTGGTGGGCATTGTGACCGATCGCGATCTGGCTTTGACGATTGTGGCAGAAGGGCGCGATGCCAAAACCACACCTGTGGAATCGGTGATGACGCGCAAGCTGGTGACCTGCCTCGCTGATGATGATCTGCAGAAAGCCCTGGGTGCGATGGCTGAACATCAATTGCGCCGTATTCCTGTCGTGGATAATGATAAAAAGATCCTGGGGATCATCGCCCAGGCAGATGTTGCGACGCGCACTGACCAGCCGGAAAAAACTGGTGAAATGGTAAAGGAAATTTCGCAGGACCAACCCTTCGTCAATGATAGCCTGGGTGGTTAGAGAGCTGGATCATTTCGTTCGGCTGTCTTGCCTGCTGGAGATAAAAAATGATGATTGCTGCTATCAAATTCAAGTGGGATGGATTTCGCCGCAAGTTCCTCAACGGGCACAACAAACGCCGCAACGATCAACTCATCAGAATTAATTCGGCGCACGAACGGTCCATAAGCATCCTTCAAAAGCGTTATGGATATACCAGAGAGCAAGCCGCATACGAGTTCAACAAGCATTATTCGAAGGCCTGGCTCGGCTGAAACCATCGTATTGATTTTAAGAAAGAAGGAAAAACAGTGAGTAAAAAAGTTGGTTTGTGGATCGACCGCAACAAGGCTGTTATTGTAAGTATCGCCAACAATGTCGAGGGGAAAAGAATAATTACTTCTGATATGGAGCATTATGTGCTTTACTCCACGGTTGTCCCTGGAGATGGCTCCCCGGAGGAGATACGCGACCAGCGTTTCTGGAACCATCTCGGCGAATATTACGATAAGATCATCGCGCACATTCGTGATGCCGCAGAGATCCAGATTTTTGGACCGGAAGAGGCAAAATTCGAACTCCAAAAACACCTTGAGAATGAAGGGCTGTCAGAACAAATCGTCAGCATAGAAGACGTCGGCAAATTGACAGACCATCAGATCGCCGAAAGAGTCCAGAAGCGTTTTCCAACCCGATCGCGATTCCAACTCGTAGAGAACAAGCCTCCCCGGCGCATGGATCTGGCTGAATAGATAAGCATTGGATCATGCCTGTCCAGTGATCCGCAATTCATGCGAGTGGAAAGAAATTTCCACAAGTTGATCTCCGTCACCCCGATACATGCTGAGCAACGGATCGTTAAATCAATTCAGGCAGCAGTTCTGATGACCGAAAAGGCAATCAGCGCAACGTATTTCAGGAGGAGCTGAACATCAAGGAGCAGATCGTGAATACCCAGAGTGGCTGAATGGCATCCAACTAACAAAAGAGGAGCAAACTATGGAAAACCAAATCACCTGCCCGCAATGCAAGAGAACAATAACGAACAACCCGGTGATTGACTCTGCAGCAAAGGGAGAAGATCATGCCATGGGGTCGGAGTACGTCATTTGCGAATGTGGTGAAAGGATCTCATTTTGGGCCATTACGGCCCAGCTAAGAGATCAGAAAAAGCCTGTGCAGAGAGTCCTAAATTGGTTTCGCAGTTTCTCCAGGAGTTGATAGCAGGAGAACGTGCAGTCACGGGTGGAAGATAAGGAAGTCCCTCGGCTGGATCGAACAAAACCAAAAAGAAACGCTGGGTAATGTGGTCATGGAATGGAGATCGACATGAGAACACTATACGGCCCAATCTTTTTTCAATAAAGGGTATGCTGTATACGTATTACCTGCCCGAATATGATAAATACAGGAATCGGAAGAAGACAGAAAATGTATCCGATTAAATTTTCTGGCGCAAAGAATACCAATAACAAAATATGGAGTTGACATCATGGTAACAAAATCAAGCAATGGAAAAATCAAAAAAACATCCAGAGGGATGCGCAAGCATGTGCGGCGAATGAAACAAGAGTCTCGTAATACAGGCATCCCCATCAATGAATTGAAGAAAAAGGTGCGCTCACCACAAGTGCCCAAAACCAAAAAAGAAGCTTAACGATTTAGATATTAATATGTGCAAGAGCAACAAAGAAGAGATCCCCTAAGAAAGGGATCTCTTCTTTGTTGCCGGGGCAAAGGATATGAACCTCTACTAATTTAGTGGAGCCAGGCGCAGAAGGATCATCGCCAGCGGATGAGAGAAGCTTCCAAATACGCCTCGGCCGCCGTCGCCGACCCGGACATCCGTCCGATCTACGTCCAAATGGCGGTGGATCATAACAAGAACCCGAAGCGTCCCTTCGATATGGCGGTCTCAGACTATGACCACCACGGCAACGACCTGCTCTGGAAAAAGCACTTGGGCGACCAGGAGAAACCGAAGAACTGGAACATGCTCCATTACTCGTGGTACTTTACAAAACCAAAACGAAACGCTAAACGCAGAACGTCAGCAATCAAAGAATTGCTGACGTTCTCTTATGAACAATCCTGCTATTTCCCCCTCCACTATGACGCTCGCTTTGCTCGGAGAGCTAACCTTTATCCTCAGAGCTAAGCACCTCCGTTACGCCAGAGCCACGCTGGAACATCTGACGACGGTTGAGGAAAACGATGACCACCGCAGCAATGGCCAGCAAGTAGCTATCCCAGGGCTGGGCATCGGGGAAAATGGGGTTCATGATGTTCAGGTGATAGAGGATGGCGACCAGCAGGCTGCCGCGGGATGCGTTGAACAGCGGCGTCATGATGACAGTAACGGCGACGAGTCCAACGAAGAAGGGACCAAACGACCAGGCGCTCTGCGGTGTCCCACTCAGCAGGAAGGCAGGCGCATGCCAGACTGCCCAGACGACTCCCAGGATCAAACTAGCCCAGAACGGAGCAAAGCGACGTTGCAGCAGCGGTAAGGCAAGTCCGCGCCAGCCAAACTCCTCGCCCATTGGACCCAGCAACAGGGATTGGACCAGAGCCGGGAAAACCATGATCCAGGGCGAGAACGGGAACGGATTGCTGACCGTGCCTTTTATCGCCGCCGCGGCATAGACGATGAACGGAATGCCCAGGAGCAGGAACAGCCACCACTGGAGCGGGGCACGCCAGAGGGTCAGGCGTCGGAAGAAGCTGCCCAGGCCTTTCAGCCCGTAATGGCGCCAGATCAGGAAAATTCCGGAAAGCCCGGGTGCGTATACAGCCAGGAGGAAGAACGGGTGGGTTGAGCTCATCTCACCGAACAGGGGAGTGAGTTGATCTGCAAACAGCATGAAAAGCGCCATGGGAACCCAACTGAGTCCGAACGTGAGTGCCAGAAAAGCCCATAGGGTTCTGGTCCCCATTGTGGTTTTCGCTGAAGGTCGAACAGGGTCGTGAACGTAACTTGCACTTGCATTCATGGTAATTCTCCAAATCTTTATTGTTGAATAGGTTCTTTATTTGTTTTCATTGTTGGCCGGGACTGTGGGGCATCAATGGCTCGGTAGATTGTCAACCATGAGACCTCCTTTCACAGCCTGTTGTATTGCATTTTCTGACGGCACCGGAAATCGCCTGGGAGACAGGCACCAATCCGGATTCTGAACTATGTATTCCCAATGAGTTTGGATGGTATCCATTGAAGCGCCTTGCTGTGGAGGTGGTTCCCGCAGGCTGTTTTACCAACAGCCTGCGAGTGGTTGTTGACTGAATCAGGGTTGGTAGGTTTCAGGCAGCACGGTGTTGATCATGATGTCATGGTACTTTTCATTTTCCTCCCAGATCATGCCATGGCCGGAATCCTCGAAGATGTATAGTTGCTTATGTGGGGCCTGAAGGATGTTGAAGTATTCCTCGGCCAGCCAATAGG
>DATKED010000016.1:0-7668 GCA_035512375.1 Anaerolineales bacterium | reverse complement strand
GTCTGAACGACGCTCTTGCCTATTAAAACAGCGACATTTTCTCCAGCAAAAACATGGCTAGTGTGCCGATAATACAAACCATGAACATCAGCATGACAGAGATCAGGAATCTTTGCTGCGCGGTCATCCCGAGGAAGCGTGCGTTACGGGTAACGCGGCGGCGTCTTGACGGGGGGGTTGGGGCTGGTTCCTTATAAAGGTCATTTGGTTCCTCTTCATAGAAAGAGGATTCTGCAGAATCACGTAGATTATCAAACATTTTACCTCGTTCCGAGCAAAGTATATCACGCCCGCGGGCGTAGGCGCACATCCCCAAATCGTACTGTTACAGCTTGCTTCTCGTCATTGACCAATCTCAAACTGCCATCGGATTCCAGCCCAAGCAGTTTGCCAGTGATGAGAGATCCGTCTCCCTGTTCCACCTGAACCTGCTCACCGCGGAATGCCAGTGCCTTTTCCCACGAAGCGATGAAGGAATCTGAACCGATATGAGGACGGAGTGCAATGATGCCCCCCAGAATATCATGCAGTACTTTCTCGCGTTGGATGGCTGGTCCCAGGGATTCTTCCAGGCTGGTGGCAGGGAAGAGTAGTAATTCAGCAGAGGGTACCGCAGCTTTCAGCACATTCATACCAATGCCGATCACTAAACAATCCACTTCTTCGCCAGACCATGTCGATTCAATCAGTATGCCGGCCAGTTTGCGTCCATTCAATAAAATGTCATTGGGCCACTTGATCTGCGAAACGAGTCCCCGCGTCCGCAAAGAATCGGCTACGGCGAGTGCGGCCAAGCCGATGATCCGCGTGAGATGCGGGTTTTCCTCTGCAGTGGGTCGCAGGATTATGCTAAGGGCGAGAGCGGTTCCCTTGGGTGTGAACCATTTTCGGTCGAGGCGTCCGCGGCCTGCTGTTTGCTCGTCCGCGATGACAAGTGACAGGTCTTTCGCGCCGCTTATCGCCCAGGCAAGCGCTTCGTTATTCGTCGAGCCGATGGAATCAAAATACTTTACATCACCCAGGGGTAACTTTGCGAGAACTTTCTTAAGTTCGTTTTGATTCATGAAAAATCAATTGTGGGTGCAGCCCTCCGGGTACACAAGCACGTTATAGCTTGCTTATGAACCTGACCGTTAGGCCATAGAAGATGACCATAAAGGGTCGCCCATCCTATGGTAAGACAAACCAGGGATTGATAAAACCGCCGTTTTGACGGACTTCGAAGTGCAAGTGAGCGCCTTGTGAATTGCCAGTGCTTCCCGAGGCACCTATCCACTGACCCGCACCGACGCTTGCACACACACCTACACCGATTGTGCTTAAGTGAGCGTAAACGCTGGAGTATCCGTTTCCGTGATCGATCTGGATCACGTTGCCGTAACCGTAGTTGTAGCCACCCTGCGCCATGGTGACCACACCGCTATCTGCCGCATAGACCGACGCGCCTTGGCCAGCAGCAATGTCAATGCCGAGATGACCTGACCAGTAATCATTGCCTGAGAGAAAATGACTATCAGCGGGCCAGGTGAATCCTCCACTTCCCACCGCGCCGCCCGCACAAGCGCTCTGACTGGTGGAGGATGTTCCCGATGCGCCGGTTGCCACAGTTGGCACCAGCCATTGCACGAATTCACGTTCGCCGCCGGGCAGCATCACCCATGAGCCTGATTCAATAGTAGGGTTGGCAAGGTCAATATCATTGCCAGGATAATTGAGAATGTCATCAACCACGGCTCTAAATTCACCGGCAACACTTTCGAGCGTATCGTTTTCCTTCCACTGATAGTAAATGCCATCGGCCGGCGGGATCTTCAAAACCATTCCTGGTGCAAGTCCGTGAGGGTCATCCTGCAGAACATCGTAATTTGCCCACAAAATTGTTTCTGGTTGGAGCTTGAAGGATTCTGCAATCGCAAAGACCGAATCTCCGCGCACCACACGATATTCTTCCAAATCGTAACGCGGCTTATCTGCAGGGACATTGGTCTTGATCTGGATTTCCCGCTCAATGGATACGAACGCTTCCGGTCCACCTAACGCCGGCATGGCAACCTGAGGCGGATTCTCGTCTGATGCGGCAGTGGGTACAGGCGCGAGCGCCGATGCTACCGATGTCGACTGTTTCCACTTGAAGGTGCCCAGGATCATCCCAGCCACAAGAACAAATGTGACTACCCAACTGATGATGCTGAAGCGGTTGTTTGTGAAGAACGATGAGAGTTTAGACATTCGATAAACTATATTTAGCTCAGACTGTTATCCACTACTGTACAGCCTTTCAGGCGGCGGGGATGTCGCTTAGAGCGGGCTAAGCATCCCTGCCAAGATTTTCGAGGAATTCCTGATTATTGCGGGCGCGGTCGAGGCGGGTGACAATGGCTTCGGTCGCGACAGATTGATCCATGCCGGCGCCCTGGGGCTGTGGCGAGATCATCTGGATGTACATGCGGCGCATCAACCAGACGCGTTGCAGCAAGTCGGGACCAAGCAACAGGTCCTCGCGACGCGTGGATGAGCGTTCGATGTCCACTGCCGGGAAGATGCGTCGCTCCTGCAGTTTGCGTGAAAGTATAAGTTCCATGTTGCCCGTGCCCTTGAATTCTTCATAAACGACATCGTCAAGGCGGGAACCGGTGTCCACAAGGCAGGTGGCAATGATAGTCAGTGAGCCGCCTTCCTCGATATTGCGTGCTGCGCCAAAGAAGCGTTTGGGCGGATACAACGCCGAAGGATCCATACCACCCGAAAGTGTGCGCCCGGAGGGGTTTACCACAAGGTTATAGGCACGCGCCAGGCGGGTGATCGAATCCATCAAGATTACCACGTGGCGTCCAATCTCCACCAGTCTCTTAGCCCGCTCTAAGGCGAGTTCGGCTGTGCGCACATGTGATGTGACCGGTTCATCGAATGTGGACGCAACCACTTCAGCATCCACGGAACGATCCATATCCGTCACTTCTTCAGGGCGTTCACCAATCAGGGCGACGATCAAATGGACATCGGGATATTTGGTTGAAATAGAGTTCGCAATTTGCTTAAGGATTGTGGTTTTCCCCGCTTTCGGAGGCGAAACGATCAGTCCACGTTGACCACGACCAATAGGGGTAATCAAGTTGATCAACCGGGGTGCAAGCGTATCGTGATCGGTTTCGAGGTCAAATCGTTTGTCCGGGAAGATTGGTGTGAGGGTTTCGAAGACCGGTCGATGAGAGGCATCTTCGGGATCAACGCCGTTGATCGATTCAACCTTGAGCAATCCGAAATGTCGTTCGCTCTCACGCGGCGGGCGCACCTGTCCGATCACCAGATCGCCTGCTCTCAACTCGTGGCGGCGAAGCTGGGCTTGCGAGACGTACACATCCTGGTCGCTGATCCGGTAGTTGGTGGCTCGCAGGAAGCCGATTCCTTCGCTCATGATCTCCAATATGCCGCCGCGCAGTTCAATACCTTCTTTTTGCGCCTCTGCCTCGCGGATCATCATGGCAAGTGTCTCTTTCTTCAGGCGGTTGGCATTGGGAATGTTCAAACCCTTCGCGATGCCGCGCAGCTTGGAAAGAGGTTCGTTCTCAAGTTCAAGTATTTTCATAGTCTTTTCTCATTGGGTGGGATGGTGGATAGGATGAAATGCAAAATTGCCCAGAATGCGTTGCTCAATCTGGTAGTGACCCTTAGGTTGTGGATTGGTGTGGATTTTCTTTCAAATTCTGTTCACGCGGAACCCGTGCAGGATAAATCGCCGTGCATCTGGATTACGCAATCAAAAGTCTGTAAAGCAACTGGGGAGTTGCCAGTATTATAGCATGTTCGATTATGTGGTGCAAGCATATTAACGTTTTTCCAACGAAACTTTCAAATCTGTGAAATCGGCGCCAGTTGTGGTTTCTCTATGGTGGACAGGATCTGATTTTGCAGTTCCCACAAACGACGGTAGAGTCCTTTCCGCATCAACAACTCTCGATGTGTACCGCGTTCCACAATTTGACCCATGTCCATTACCACGATCTCGTCCACATTTTCAAGCCCGACCAGGCGATGAGTAATGAGTAGGGATGTTCTGGCTTGCATCATTTCGAAGAGGGTATCCAGCACCTGTTTTTCGGTCTGCGGGTCAAGGTTGGCTGTAGGTTCGTCGAAGATCAATATTGGTGCGTCTTTCAACAGTGCGCGGGCAATTGCCAGTCTTTGGCGTTCACCACCAGAAAGCCTCAGTCCCTGTTCGCCGATCAAAGTGTCATAGCCTTTAGGCAGGTTCATAATGAATTCGTCGATTTGCGCAGCGCGTGCAGCGGATTCGATTTCCTCCTGACTTGTGGCTCGACGCGCCAGTCGCAAGTTTTCACGGATGCTGGTGTTAAAGAAATAACTGTTCTGAGAGACGAGAGCGAATCGTTTTCGGACTTCATCCTGATTCAGCGCCTTGAGCGCCGCGCCGCCCAAAGAGATCTCTCCCAATTCATAATCCCAGAATCTAAGCAGTAGGTTTGCGAGCGTACTTTTCCCTGCGCCGCTGGGACCGACGATGGCAATGGATTTGCCAGCGGGAATTTTGAAGCTGACGCCCTGTAGTGCAGGAATGGATTGGGTCGAATATGCAAAGGAGACATTCGAGAATTCGATGTTCGATGTTCGATCATCGGGTTTCGAATATCGAGTATCGTCTCTGACCGCTGGCTCCGAATCCACGACTTCGAACAATCTCTCTGCTGCCTCGCGTGAGGCATTCCACATTTGCGCGGCGATGGGGAGAGGAGTGACTGCTTCAAAAGAAGCGAGGGTCATCAATGCAAACGTGCCGAGCATGACTCCCTGGATATTGCCTGCTGTCACCTCAGGAATGACGAGGAACAGCACAAGCCATAAACCTAAATTTGTAAGAAACGTTCCAAGCGCAGAATGGACTCCACTAATGCGTGCCATCCGCCTCTGCGTTGCGCCATAGGTCTCCGCCGTTAATGAGATCTGATTCAAGCGATCGGTGCCGCGCCCGAAGGCGAGCAGGTCAGCGATACCCTGGATTCCATCCACAAGTTGGGATTGAATGTCTGCACGCTGGATGATAAGTTTTTGCCCTGGGGCGCGGCTGATGATCTGGGTAAGGAGTGGCAGGATCAATCCTAGAGTGAGGAAAAGGCTAACGAGTACGACTGCAATTGGCGGGTAGAAAGAAGCGAAGAAAATTGATACACCAAGTCCGATCAGGATGGCTGTCAACGATGGCGAGATCACGCGGACGTAAAAGTTTTCCAATGTTTCCACATCGCCGATGACGCGTGCGAGCAAGTCTCCGCTTTTATATTCCATCAAACGGGCAGGTGCGAGAGGTTCGAGTTTTTCGTAGAACCAAACACGCAGGCGGGAGAGTAAACGAAACGTGACGTTATGCGAGACGAGCCGTTCGAGGTAACGAAAAACACCACGGGCGATGCCGAAGAATCGCACACCGACGACTGAAACGCCAAGCTCTGCAATGGATGGATGCAATGCTGCGGTGGAGATGAGCCATGCCGATGTGCCAATGAGCGCGACGCTCGAGCCAATGGTGAGAGTGCTGAACAGGACAGACAACGCGACCAGGTTCCAGGAGCCGTGGAGGAAGGAGAGGAGACGAGGGAGGATGGAAGATTTACGATTAAAGAGCAGGGATCGACGATTGGGAACTGGGGATTGGGAATTGGTTACCGGTGACGAGTGACGGACGAATTCTGGTTTTTCACTTATTACTTCGTCACGGGTATTTACATATGTTCTTACCATCTGTGAGTAAATACCATTTTGTGTAAGCAGTTCTTGGTGTGTGCCCGACTCGATAATGCGGCCTTCTTGGAGCACCATGATCTTGTCTGCTCTGAAGATCGTGTTCAGGCGGTGGGCGATGGTGATTACGATGCGTCCCTGCATGAGGCGGCGGGTGGATTCTTCGAGCAGGGATTCGGTTTCAGGATCAAGACTCGAAGTGGGTTCGTCGAGGATGAGGATCGGCGCATTTTTTAGAAAGGCACGAGCCAGGGCGAGACGTTGTGCCTGTCCGCCGCTGAGACGCGCGCCGCTTTCGCCGATGACCGTTTCGTATTTTTCAGGCAGCGTTTCGATGAATTCATGCAGGTGCGCAGCTCTGGCAGCCTCGGTCATTTCTTCGTCTGTTGCATCCGGCTTTCCGAGTCGAATATTTGCTGAGATGGTATCGTGAAAAAGATAGGGCTTTTGTGGAACCCAGGCGATGGATGAGATCGGTGGGGGAGACTTAAGTTCTGTACCCGGGGATTGGTAAGTAGTAATTTTTCCTGATGCGGGTTGGATGAAGCCCAAAAGAAGATTTACCAGAGTGGATTTCCCTGCACCTGTTTTACCAAGCAGCGCGATGTTTTGGCATGCGTTGATCTCTAAAGTGATCTTGTCGAGTGCTGGCGTTGTTTCCCCTGGATAAATATAACTAACATTTTGGAACGCAATGGACGATAATTCTTCAATGGATTGCTCCCTGACGGCTGAGAGCTGACCGCCAATAACTGGGGTATCCAATATTTCATAGATCCGTTTTGCGGCAGTTGTGCCAGCCATACCAGCATGGAAACGCGCGCCGAGCATTCGCAATGGTAAATAAAATTCAGGCGCCAGGACAAGGATGAAGAATGCTTCGAGGAATTCCATCCTTGCGTAGAGTAACCTGAACCCAATTTCAACGGCGATGACTGCGGTGCTAAGTGTCGCCAGCAACTCCAGAGCCAGCGCGGAAAGGAACGTGATCCGCAGAACACCCAGGGTTGTGTCGCGGAACTGGTTGCTGACGGTTTCGATGTTTTTGGCATGCGCCCTGGATTGACCGAATAATTTCAGCGTGGTCAAGCCTTGCAGACTGTCCAGAAAATGGGCGGAAAGGCGGGAGAGCGTTTGATATTGACGCCTGGTGACGATCTCCGCGCCTTTGCCGATCATAATCATGAAGAAGGGGATCAACGGCGCGGTGAGGAGCAGGACGATGCCCGAAAGCAGGTCGATGGGGAAGACGACGATCAAAATGCTGATGGGAACGAGAGCCGTAATGACCAGTTGCGGAAGATATTGGCTGTAATACGCATCCAGCGCTTCGATCCCCTCGACAGCGGCGGTCGTCAATTCGCCGGTACGCTGTCCACGCGTGTAGGCGGGGCCGAGATTCAGGATGTGATTGAAAAGTCGCTCGCGTAGATCGGTCTTGATCCGTACAGCCACCGCGTTCGCAGCGACTTCATTGACCCATGTCAGAAGCGCACGTCCGGCAATCACAAGCAGGATTAGTCTGAGCCAGTGTGAAACTTGCGCAAGCGTTTGTCCCTCAAGAAAAACACCATTGACTGTGCTGCTGAGCAGGTAGGCCTGTCCAATCGTGAGCAGACCGGCTACGAATCCGGAGAGGATCGTCAAAAATAGCGGGGTGCGTGTGTCACGTGTCAGTGCAAGTAAACGACGATGCATAGGCAAGGATTATAAACGAGTGAGCCGAGGATATTCCTCGGCTCCTTTCAACGCGCTGAGTGCTTTGCAATCGAAGCGCTTCCGGGATATCTACCCTTCGACTGCGTGGCGCGAAGGCGCCACTCCGCTCAGGGAGGTAGTCACTTCCACTTGCTCTGTACGGCAACCGTATACACCTTGATATTAAGCACGATGAAGCGCCATAGCTGGTAAAGC
>DATKED010000015.1:0-11083 GCA_035512375.1 Anaerolineales bacterium | reverse complement strand
TGCCGACCTTAAGCAGCATTATGGATTACAGACTGATTTCCCGATCCAATGGCTTTCGTCATCGAGCCGGCGCATGTTCACGTGGGACGCTGTCCGCCGGGCGCGCGTGCTAAGTGCAGATGTGATCTATTCGTGGTTTCCTCAATCTGCGGTCTTTGGTCTGTTCGGCGGGCTGCCTGTGGTCTTTGAAATCCATATTCAGCCGACCGGGCTTTTCGGTCCCATGTGGCATCGCCTCTTTGCGAGCCTGCGCAGGCGCAAGCGGCTGGTTTCCATCACCCGCGCGCTCGTAAATGTAGTAGAGCGTGACTTTCATATGCACTTTTCGAGGGATGAAGTAGTCATCGCTCCGAATGGTGTGGACCTGGAACGCTTCGCCTCCCTGCCAGACCCGGTGGCTGCGCGCCGTCAAATGGGCTTGCGCGAAGCCCCAACAGTGATGTGTACCGGTCATCTTTATGCCGGGCGAGGTGCCGACCTCTTCCTCGGCCTGGCAAAGTCCCTGCCGAAGGCGCAGTTCGTCTGGGTGGGCGGACGATCTGAGGATATAGAAAATTGGAAACAACGTATCGAGTCCAATAACATCGTTTTCACCGGCTTTATTCCCAACAGTGAACTTCCGCGCTATCAAGCCGCTGCTGACGTCCTGCTCATGCCATATAGCCGCTCGATCATGGGCTCGAGCGGATCAGCCGATTCCGCCGCGGTGGCAAGCCCGATGAAAATGTTCGAGTATATGGCGGCAGGACGCGCGATCGTTTCCTCCGACCTGCCTGTGATTCGCGAAGTGTTGAATGAGAAGAATGCTGTTTTTTGTGAGCCAGATAAAGTTGGAGACTGGAAACTGGCGATCGAGTCCCTGCTCAACGATGAGGCTCGCAGAATCGGCTTGGGAGATCAGGCGCGGCTGGATGCGCAAGGTTATACTTGGGTCGCCCGCGCCCAGCGCATCATGAACGGATTTCCATGAAAGAAACTTTTTTGCCTGTAAACGATTTTTTGTATAGCATTCCTGTTTCTCTGGCATTGGGAGCGTTATTTGCATCTCTTCAATTTGGAAGTTGGTTAATCGGTTTTATATCCTTTTCTTTCCTCTTTCTGCTCTCATTTACCCTCTTTCGATTTTCTTCCCGTTGGGTAGGCAGCGTCCGCACACTCGGACTCATCGTCGCGCTGGCTTTCTTTTTGCGCCTTGCGGTTGGCGTGACACTGCATCTGGCGCTGCCTGTTTATGGACATGCCGATGAAGATGACCGCGCCGGTTACGTTTTCACCGACGCGCACAAGCGCGATAATCAGGCGTGGACTCTGGCGACCTCCGAACGCCCCATTATCGATGCTTTCAGCAGCAAGTATGCCTCTGATCAATACGGTGGACTGCTGGCGTTCAACGCGTTGGTTTATCGTTATCTTTCGCCGGATGCACAGCGTCCGCTGATGCTGGTTTTGTTCTCAGCATTTTTCGCCGCGCTGGGCGTTCCGTTTTTCTGGAAGGCTGTAAGCCGGGTTTTTGGCGAAAAAGTTGCCTGGGCTTCCGCATGGATATTTGCGCTGTACCCCGAGAGTATTTTGCTTGGTGCATCTGCAATGCGCGAACCATATCTTCTTACATTTAGCGCGTTTGCTCTATGGGGATTTGTCAATTCTGGATTGCACGAGCTTGCTCCTGCAACGGACGGCAGGCCGTCTGACTCGAAAGCCTTCTTCTGGCTCGGGGTTGGCCTGCTTGGCATGTTAATGGTTTCGCCAGTGGTTGCTCTCGTTTCCATAATTATTTTTGCAGGCTGGCTCTTCTTTGCAAACGCGAACCGCCAAATCTCGTGGAAAACTGTTGCAGCAGTTGCGCTTGTGTTTCTGCTTGGTCTCCTTCTACTTTCCGGATCTCTAAACCGTTCAGGTGAATTCGATTCGACTTCTCCCTTCCATGTCGTCAATGAATGGTTACGCCTTGCAGTCAAATGGAATGTGTATCAAATTGAAGAAGGCTCGGGCTGGGTGCAAAAAATATTTGATGAAGGTCCGAGGTGGATCCGTCTGCCCTTTATCGCGATCTATGGCATCTTCCAGCCGGTTTTACCGGCAACGATAATCCATCCGACAAAGTTGGTCTGGACGATCATCGGGTTTCTGCGCGGGCTCGGTTGGTATATGCTGCTTCCGATGCTGATCCTCTCATTCGTTGCGGCACCAGCTCAACAGTCCAGAAAGACACGGAATCTCATCTTATGGCTGTCGCTGCTCGCGTGGATCTGGATCCTGCTCGCCGCGTTACGAGGCGGCGCCGACCTTTATGATAATCCTCGTTATCGGACGATCCTGTTCGTATGGCAATCGATGCTGGCAGGTTCTGTCTGGGTTTGGTGGCGGGAAACGCGGAATGCGTGGCTGACGAGGGTCGTCCTCATGGAAGTGCTTTTCCTCGTGGTTTTTACGCAATGGTACGCAAGTCGTTATTTTCACTGGGGCGGTCAACTACCGTTTGCAATGATGATCGCGTTGATTTTAGCGTTCTGGGGCGTGATCCTGGGCATTGGCTGGTGGCAGGACAAGAAGCGCGCTTGACAGCAATCCGTCTAAGTTTATAATTCAGTGATTGAATTTTGGAACAAGGAGACTCAATGCCTACTGCTCTCATCACTGGCATCACCGGACAGGACGGCTCGTACCTGGCTGAACTGTTGCTCTTAAAAGGATATCGCGTCATCGGTGTGGCTCGACGCTCCAGCACTGTGACGCATGAGCGCATCGAGCATTTGCTCGATAACATCACGGTCGTCCAGGGCGACCTGCATGACCAGGGTTCCCTGCTGGCTTTGCTCGAAGAATATGATCCTACAGAAGTGTATAACCTTGCGGCGCAATCCTTCGTGCCTACTTCATGGAACCAGCCCGCGCTGACAGGCGAGATCACAGCACTGGGCGTTACACGCATGCTGGAAGCAATCCGCTTTGTAAACCCGAAGATCCGGTTTTATCAGGCATCTTCAAGCGAGATGTTCGGCAAGGTCCTTGAAGTGCCGCAATGCGAGACGACCGCGTTTTACCCGCGTAGTCCGTATGGCGTGGCAAAGGTTTACGGACATTGGATAACAGTGAACTATCGTGAATCGTTCAATATGTTTGCCAGTTCAGGCATCCTGTTCAATCACGAGAGTCCGCGCCGTGGCCTGGAATTTGTGACCCGCAAGATTACGGATAGTGTGGCACGCATCAAGCTTGGGTATGCAAAAGAGCTGCGTTTGGGCAACCTTGAATCGCAGCGTGACTGGGGCTTTGCCGGTGATTATGTGGAAGCCATGTGGCGCATGTTGCAGCATGACAAGCCCGATAATTTTGTTGTTGGCATGGGAGAGACGCATTCCGTGCGTGAGTTCTGTGAGATCGCTTTCGGTCACGTGGACCTGGACTACAATGATTATGTTGTGCAGGATGAAAGATTCTATCGTCCTGCCGAAGTGGACCTGCTGATCTCTGATCCGTCAAAAGCGCGTTCCGTGCTGGGTTGGGAACCGGCTGTCGGTTTTAAGGAACTGGTCACCATGATGGTGGACAGCGACATCCAGCGCTTGACCAAAAAATGATCGCTTCCAAATGAGTCAAATCAAGAGATTCCCCTACCTTATCGAGCTCATCACGATAGCTGGGCTGGCTTTCTACATCGCTCAGTCCTGGTATTATGCGAACTCACTGGATTCCATCGGGGATGAGGGCTCGTACTTATATAAAGGCTACATGTTTGCCAGGGGGGATTACTACCCGTTCGAGGAATACACCTTTTGGACGAACAAAGCTCCATTGGCGTTCTTGATCCCTGGTTATATCCAACTTTGGTTCGGACCCGGTTTGCGTGAGGGGCGTTATTTTGCGATATTTGTCAGTGTGCTTACGCTGGTGGCTGTCTGGATTACAGCGCGGCGATTGGGAGGAAAAACCTGGGCTGCGTTGGCTGTCTGGATATTTGCTTTATCATTTTCACAGATCTCAGTTTATAGTGAGGCAGTATCCCAGGGACTCGTGGCCTGTATGCTGGCATGGATATTCGTCCTGACCCTGGGAGAAAACCGTCCACTCTGGCAGTTGGTTCTTGGGTCTGCGCTGTCGGTTCTTATTGTGATGACGCGCCAGAACATGGCTGTCGTACCCGCCCTGCTGGTGGCATACATTTTCTGGCAATATGGAAAAAAGGCTGGAGGATGGGCGCTGGCGACGAGCGCTGTTCTTTTTATAATTTTTCACACCTTGTACTGGCCCGGCATTTTACAGATCTGGGCGCCCTGGTTGCCGCGTTCCCTCACGCCCTTTCTGGATAATTTTCGTGTTACTGCACAATTAAGCGAGACTGATTTTATTTTTGATGCAAGCACGCGTAGTCGTTTTCAATCGTTTGCAACGGGAGTGCACGATCATTTCTTTGTTTTTCTGGGAAGCATCAGCGCACTCATTTTGTGGCCTAAAAGAGGTACCTGGAAGAGTAGTGCTCAATTCAAGATGGCAGTATTTCTGGGAGCGACCTTCTTCTCCCTTTTTTTGCTGCATACTCTGGCATCTCTTCCTACAGACTATTGCGTGCATTGTTTTTCAGCCTACCAAATGTTTTATACCACTGCGGGCTTTTTCTTTATTCTGGTCGTTTTCTCAAATGGCTTGAACGACTCCAAACGGCGCCTGCCGCTATTGATCCTCGGCTTGCTGTTTTTTGCGGCCAATCTGGGTTTGTATTACTATCAAAGGTGGGGAGACTGGCTCTTGAATAACGTCCAGGTGCCGCGCCTGAACCGCATTCTCAGGCAGGGCGAATTTTCCACAATCGCGCTCAGAGATATACTGACGCACACGTTCGATCTTTCCACTGAGATTCAAAGACGGATTGCTCCTGTGGGAGGCGGCATTTTCTTGGGATTAATTCTTATTGTCCTGGCGTGGGCGTTCCATCGTTTTTTTCTTCAAAAAAAGTGGACCGGAAATTATTCTCTTGCAAACATCGTGTTGTCATGCTGTTTACTGGCTGGAACCGTTTTTCCACCGGCCGTAAAGGCCTGGTCAGGACAGGGGGCATGTTCAACCAACTTTTTATCCTATTATGAAGAAGCAGGTAGATCCTTGGCTGTCCTTGTCCCGCCAGGAAGCCGGGTCTACTGGAGAGGCAGCGGAAGGCACCTGGCTTTTTTGTTGTATATGGATGATGTCAAATTCTTCCCTCCGCAAATCCATGCTGGCGGGGGGTATTCCGTGGGAGATACCGAGCGGTTGCTTAGGTTTGGACTCTTCAATGAAGAGCTTGATAAACAATGGCGTGAGTCCGCGGATATACTTATGATCTGGGATACATACCTCACAAAAGAATTCCAAGAGTATCTCGATCAGTCCACTTACGAGGAGATTCCATTTGACATGGGAAAACTTGCACAATGTGAAGATGCTTTGTATGTGTTCAGGAAAACTTCATGAATCTTTCTCTCATCATTCCTGTTTATAATGAAGAGGAGAATCTGCCCATCCTTTATGATGCTGTTTGTCAGGCACTGAATCCCCTTAAGAATACCTGGGAGGTTATCTTTGTCGATGATGGGAGCCGGGATAAAAGTTTTGATGTTTTAAAAACCCTTGTCGAAAAAGACCCGGAGCATGTGCGTGTTCTGTCCTTTCGCCGCAACTTCGGGCAGACCGCCGCCATCGTCGCTGGGCTCGATCATGCCTGTGGTGAGATCATTGTCCTGCTCGATGCTGACATGCAGAATGACCCTGCTGATATTCCGATGTTGCTGGCAAAGCTCGACGAAGGATATGACCTGGTAAGCGGCTGGCGCAAGGACCGCAAGGATAACCGCCTCACGCGCACGATCCCCTCCAATCTCGCCAACGGATTGATCTCATGGACGACCGGTGTTCATTTGCATGATTATGGATGCACGCTCAAAGTGTACCGCAGGGATGCGCTTGAAGGGTTTCGCCTGTATGGCGAGATGCACCGTTTTATTCCGGTGTTCGCTCATGCGGTAGGGGCGCGCATCACTGAACTTCCTGTCCGTCATCACGCTCGTAAATTCGGCAAGGCAAAATACGGTTTGGAAAGAACGATCAAGGTTATCCTCGATCTGTTCACTGTGAAATTTCTGCTCAGTTATTCAAACAAACCAATTTATCTGTTTGGTGGGGCTGGAGCCGCGTTAATGTTAATTGGTACGATCGATCTCCTGTATTTATTTGTTCGTCGAACTTTTTTTGGGGTGCCAGCATTCAGTTCACCGCTCTTGCAACTGGGAGTGATGTTTTTCATCATGGGCTTTCAATCCATTCTTATGGGTCTGATCGCTGAACTGCTCGCGCGGACGTATCACGAATCTCAACAAAAACCAACATACACGATTCGAAAAATGCTCAATGTCCAGAACATAAAAAATCGGCGTGTTTAAGTTCAGGTATGCGAATCCTTATCATTAACAGTGAATATCCACCGATTGGCGGCGGCGCGGGGAATGCCAGCGCGCACATCGCTGTTCAATTTGAAAAGATGCAATACAAAGTTACTGTCGTGACTTCCCGATTTGGAAATCTTCCTCACAAGGAACAGAATGGCAATGTAACGATCTATCGCGTCCCGGCATTTCGACGAAGGCAGGATCGCTCGCATCCGCTGGAGCAAATCATTTTTATCCTATCCGCTTCTTTCTGGAGCGTAAGCTTGATCCGGCGTTTGAAACCAAATGCCGCTTTGGCGTTTTTCGGGGTTCCCTCCGGCGTAGTCGCCTGGCTGGTCAAAAAGATCTATGGAATTCCCTATGTTATTTCCCTGCGCGGCGGGGATGTGCCGGGGTTCCGCCCGTATGATTTCCATATCTATCACAGGTTAATGGCTCCATTTCTGCGCATCATCTGGAGGAACGCATCTGCAGTCGTAGCCAATAGTAATGGGCTTCGTAGTCTGGCAAACACTTTTGACTCCGGTTTCGAGATACCTGTTATTTCCAATGGTGTGGATCTTGAAGCATATAAAATGGCAGACCGTGACTGGTCGTTCCCACGTTTGCTCTCGGTAGGACGTATCGTCCATCAAAAAGGGCTTGACCTTGCCATGCGCGCCCTGGGAGGATTGAAGGATTTCCATTGGGAGTGGCGTATTGCCGGTGATGGTCCTCAAATGGATGCATTGCAATCGCTGGCGAAGGAACTTGGAATTGCCGAACGCATCGTATTTCTCGGCTGGCAGTCGCGTGAACAAGTGATGGAATGTTATCAACAGGCGAACGTATTTTTGTTTCCCTCCCGCCATGAAGGCATGCCGAATGCGATGCTCGAAGCCATGGCGAGCGGGCTGCCCGTGATTGCCTCCTGTGTTGCCGGCAGCGAAGAACTTGTCATTGATGGTGAAACAGGCTATCTTGTGCCCTCTGAAGAAATAGACCTGCTTCGTGCGAGGTTGAGAAAAATATTGAAAGATGCAACTCTTCGCAGACAAATGGGATCTGCCTCCCGTCAGCACGCAGAAGAAAACTATAGCTGGGAGTCGACCGCGCGTCAGTACGCTCTTTTATTGGAAAAGGTAAAATAACATCCATGTGTGGCATCTGTGGAATTTCCTGTTCGGATTATCAAATCCCTGAAAAACACAAGCTGGAAGCGATGACAAGTGCCATCGTTCATCGCGGACCGGACAGTGATGGCTTCCTTGTGGAGGCTGGCATTGGCTTGGGCGTAAGGCGGCTCGCCATCATCGATGTGAAAGGTGGTGACCAGCCGATCCCGAACGAAGATGAATCTTTGTGGATCGTCTTCAATGGTGAGTCCCATAACTTCCCTGACCTTTATGCAGACCTTGTCAAGCGCGGTCATGAATTTCGAACGCGTTCTGATACGGAATGTATTCTTCATCTTTATGAAGAATATGGGGATGATTGCGTTAACCACCTGCGCGGGCAGGCTGCCTTTGCATTGTGGGACCGTAAAAAAAGGAAACTGCTCCTGGCGCGCGATCGCATGGGTAAGAAACCAGTTTTTTACACAATTCACAATGGCACGCTTTACTTTGCTTCTGAATTAAGCGCTCTGTCTGCTGCGCTCCCTTACAAGCCTGAGATCAATCTCGAAGCCATTGATCTTTACCTGAGTCTGCAGTACATCCCCGACCCACTGACGGCTTATCAAGGAATTTATAAACTTCCTCCTGCCCATCGCCTTGTCTGGCAAAATGGCGAGGCGAAAACAGAGTGCTACTGGGATTTCGCCTACCAGCCCAAACACACTGCCTCCGAAGACGAACTGATCGAACAGCTGCGCATGTTCCTGAAAGAATCCGTGAAAATGCGGCTGATCTCTGAAGTGCCATTGGGTGCGCATTTGAGCGGCGGCATCGATTCGAGCATTATCGTCGCGCTCATGTCTGAGCTGAGCAACGCGCCGGTCAAGACATTTTCAGTTGGTTTTGAAGAGGAGGCGTTCTCCGAGCTTGAATACGCGCGTGCTGTTGCACAAAAATACTCCACCGATCACCTTGAGTTTATCCTCAAATATGGCGACATTCCACCCACGCTGGAAAAGATTACCTATCACTTCGGCGAGCCCTTTGCAGATGCCTCCGCCATTCCTCTTTATCATATTTCGAAAATGACCCGCGAGCACGTGACCGTTGTGCTCAACGGGGATGGCGGGGATGAGAACTTCGCCGGCTATCAGCGTTACTGGCTGGACCCGCTTGCCAACACGTATCTCCGTGCGCCTCAGTTCCTGACCCGCGAATTGATCCCGTCCATGGCGCGTTTTCTCCCCGATAATTCCAACCGTCCCGTGGGGCAGAGTCTGGTGAATGGATTGAAACGCCTGCACCAACTCCCTGAGATCGATGCACGTGCCAGTATTCTGCGCTGGGGTTCATATTTTTCTCCGCGCCAGCGCGCCCAATTATGGAAACGGGAATTTTCGTTCAACTCAGATAACGCGCAAACTCTTCTCGCTGAGAAGTTTGACTCGGTTGAAGGTTCGTTCCTAGACAAGACTCTTTACACAGATCTGCACACTTACCTGCCCGGTGATCTGCTTGTCAAAGCGGACCGGATGGCGATGGCAGCTTCCATCGAACCGCGCTCGCCTTTCCTGGATCACAAAATGATAGAGTGGTCTGCCCGGTTGCCGGACCAGTTCAAGCTCCGCGGCAGGAGCGGGAAGTATCTCCTGAAAAAGGCGTTCGCGGATTATCTCCCCGAAAACGTCCGCAGGCACCGCAAGCAGGGATTCGCAATCCCGGTTAGCGCATGGTTCCGCGGTCCGTTATATGACTGGTCGCAGGAATTATTGGTATCGAACGGGACTTCCCTAAATCAATGGTTTGATCGTAAGGTAATAAGTTCAATGCTCGAAGAACACCGCGCCGGGCGCGTGGATCATGGCAAACGCATTTACGCACTGACCATGCTGGCGTTATGGATGAAAGGATAATTATGACTCAAAAAAAGACTGTTCTCGTTACAGGGGGGAATGGTTTCATTGGCACAAATCTGGTGCAAATGTTGGTGGAGAGCGGCGAGTATCGCGTGCTAAATCTCGACGCGCTCACGTATGCCGCCAATCCGTTCTCCCTGGCAGACCTGGAAGGCAACCCGGATTATGAGTTCGTAAAGGGAAACATTACAGACCGCCAACTGATTGCTTCTTTGTTCGAGAAATATCAACCGGTCGGTGTTTTTCATCTCGCGGCAGAATCGCATGTCGATCGGTCCATTGTCAGTGCCGATGATTTTGTCCAAACGAATGTGGTGGGTACGTATACCTTGCTCGAATCTGCCCGTTCGTATTGGAGCGCCTTACCTGATCGTGCGAAAAAAGAATTCCGCTTTCTGCACGTCTCCACAGATGAAGTGTTTGGCTCGTTAGGTCCGGAAGGGTGTTTCACAGAAGAGACACCTTACGCGCCAAACTCTCCCTACTCCGCCTCGAAGGCGGCCAGCGATCATTTTGTACGCGCCTTTCATCATACCTATGGACTGCCGACAGTCATTACCAATTGCTCCAACAACTACGGACCCTATCAGTTCCCTGAAAAGGTGATTCCGCTGATGATCCTGAATGCGCTTTCCGGCAAGCCTCTGCCTGTGTATGGAGATGGATCAAACGTGCGCGACTGGATTTATGTGGGGGACCATTGCAAGGCGGTGAAACTGGCTTTTGAAAAGGGAAAGCCCGGGGAGGTATATGCCATTGGTGGAAGCAATGAACAGAAGAATATCAATCTTGTGAATCAAATTTGCAGTATCCTCAATGATATTGCGCCGCCAGTGGAAGTCCCGCAACTACGTGAGCAGGGACTGGAAGATTATTCCAAACTGATCAACTTTGTGGATGATCGCCCGGGACATGACCATCGTTACGCGATCGATTCAACCAAGATTACGCGTGAGTTGGGCTGGCAGCCTGAGACGGGGTTTGAAGCGGGCTTGCGTCAAACAGTCGAATGGTACCTATCCAATCCTCAATGGGTGGACCAGGCGAGCGGCGGTTCGTATGGGGAATGGATCGAGAAAAATTACGCGTGGCGCGCAAACAAGGAGTCGAAATGAAGGGAATTATTCTGGCGGGCGGAAAAGGCACGCGTCTTTACCCGCTGACCATTGCCATCAGCAAACAAATGTTGCCCGTCTATGACAAGCCAATGGTGTATTATCCACTCTCCATGCTGATGTTGGCGGGGATCCGTGAGATATTGATCATCAGTACCCCGGATGCGCTGCCCGGTTTCAGGCAGCTTCTGAAGGATGGTTCGCAGTGGGGTTTGAAATTCGAATATGCAGAGCAGGCGGAACCGCGCGGACTGGCAGATGCCTTTTTGGTGGGACGTGACTTTATCGGGGATAGCCCGGTCTGTTTGATCCTGGGCGATAATATTTTATATGGCGAGGGGATCATCTCGTTATTGCAGGGTTGTGCCTCGCTGCAGGAAGGCGCGATCATTTTCGGATATAAAGTCAATGATCCGCAGCGCTATGGTGTTGTCGAATTCGATTCCGAGGGCAGGGTGTTAAGTCTGGAGGAAAAACCTGCGAATCCCAAATCAACTTATGCTATTCCAGGGCTTTACTTTTATGATAATCAGGTG
>DATKED010000014.1:0-5712 GCA_035512375.1 Anaerolineales bacterium | reverse complement strand
TTCATGTTGTACCCAATGGGTGGCATCGGGGAAAAAGAGAAGCTGACCATCATCACAATAATCCAAACTCGGACGTGCCATGCGCCGCGAGAAAGCAAAGTCTTTCGCACCCCATAAGATCAGGGCGGGGACGTGGACCCGCATGCCGTCTGTGATCTGAGGTAAATAGCGCGCCGCAGCACGATACCAGTTGAGCATGGCAGTGATGGCGCCGGGCTGTGACCAGGCTTCCTTATACTTTTCAATATCCTCATCCGTAAAAGCATTGGGTTTCCCACTCCTGCGCAGACCGAGAGAGGCGCCGCGCCAATTCCCAATACGCATACTCATCTCGGGCAGCCACGGCAGTTGGAAGAACAAGGCATACAGGGAGCGACGCATTTGCTCAAGATCCCGCTGCAAAAATCGTTTCATCACGGAAGGATGTGGCATGTTGATGATTCCCAATCGATGCAATTTTTCAGGATATTTGACTGCCAGCATCCAGGCAACCAGCGCGCCCCAGTCATGCCCGACCAGGTTGACCTTTTCGTAATCCAGCGCTTTGATCAAACCGGTTATATCTTCAACCAAGCTGTCGACGCAATAAGCCTTTATCCCTTTGGGTTTGTCGCTCAAATTGTAGCCGCGCTGGTCAGGGGCAATGACCCGGCAGCCTGCCGCAGCCAGCGCAGGCAGTTGTCTAGTCCAACAGCGCCAATGTTCGGGAAAGCCATGCAGTAGCAGGACGGGGATTCCGCTTTTTGGTCCGGCCTGCACAACATGCAGGCGGATGCCATTTGTCTTTATATAGCTGTGTTCCAATTCCATGGGGAAACTGTTTTCCAATCCTATGCGATTGTAACAGACAAAGAATCCTAAGTAAATTTTAATCTTGCCCTTGACAGAGTCGAACATGTGTTCTACATTGCACTGGATTACATTTAGAACAGATACTCTGGAGAAATAACATGTCCAAGGAAAACTACCTATACAAAGGCAATGTCCAAATCTACTTGCAGGGTGATAACGCTCTCCTTCCCGTTGCCTCCAAGAATCGTGATGGTCAGATCGCTTATTTCATCGGCTCAAAGAAGTCCAAACTTCTGATCCGGGACTTTCGCGCCGAGCCGATCCTCGCGGCACACCACGCCACATCGGGTCTGGAGGGTTCAGAGTTTGCTGACGCGTTCAACCAGCCCGCCTATGCCGAAGTGTCGGTCTCAGAAAAAGGCAGCGAACCGGAAAAGATCGAGATCAACTTGCGTCCCACCGACGGAAGTGAGGATTTCCCCGTTTTATGGCTGGGCGTGCTGAATGACTCAATGATGCCGATGCTCGATATCGAATGGGAGATCCTGCGTCCGATCAACGCAGAGAAGATCGCCTTCACGGCGATGGTAAGGTTTGATAGGAAAGAAACGGCTGCGGTGAATTCAAAGTAAGATTGCAGACTTAAATTAACCTTGTTAAAACGTCCCGAAGGTGTTTCTGAAAGATCGTGCTGTTCCATGAAACCTTCGGGACGATGTTTATAAAGTCCTGACATTCGATTATAGGGCCCAGACGGGGGAATAATCCTCGGCATCATTATTTGTTAATCTGAGCAGGTTGCTGCCATCTGCATCGACCACGTAGATTTCCGAGTTCCCCATCGCGACATGTCTTATTTCCTCCGCTATTTATTCTAATACGATCCTCTAAAACGCCGCGATCAAATCCGAAATATCAAACGACACTCCCAGCGCCGTCTGCTCTGTGCGGTGGCGTGAGCAGGCTTAATAACTTCCCCGAAAATACGCGTTGATCAAATCGGAAATATCCGCGGTGGTGTTCTGGCGCGCAATCGCAAAGAAATCATACGCAGTGGCACGACCGCGTCCATAACGGGAGGTGTAATCCTGCAGGAAGCGGAAGAAGTCATCGTCGCCCATGCGATAGTTCAGGGCTTCGATGAAGTTTGCACCGTTCAGATAGGACGCGTTGACATAGGCGCGGAAGGTCGGCGCTTCATAAATTGTCGTATCCACATAGCCGGAGGGACCAAAATAATTCACGCGGAAATTCCACCACCAATCATGCGAGTTGGGATAGATAAACTTGTAGAAGATCGCTTCACTGTATACCGCCATGGCTTCATCCAGCCACGGCTCCATCGCCTGGTCACTGCCCACCAGCCCAAACCACCACTGGTGCGCGATCTCATGTACGCCGATCGCCACGAGATTGCTGCGCGCCGAACCATCGTATTCATTGTAGAACTTGGTCGCCAGGAATACAAGCCCGTCATATTCCTGCCCATCGTTCAAATCCGCCTGTACGATGCTCAGGCTCCCGTAGGGGTAGCTGCCGAACTTCGCTTCGAAGATCCCCACGGCGCGGACTGCCGCATTGAGGATTGCGGCGCCCTGTGTTTCATAGCCGGGGTAATAATACGAGCGGATCCGCACCGCGGCCGCGCCCGCAGTTGCATCGAACACAAGGAACTGGTCGCTGGCTGAAAAAGCGAACGTGCGCCCGCCGGAGAGACGGTAACGCGTCCATTCGCCGTTGGGCTCGGGATCGGCGAGCCCGCTCGCCGCAATGACGACATCGGTCTGTGTGGTGCGGATGTTCACTTCGAAGTCTGTGGCATCATAGACCAGATGCTCGCCCAACGCGCCTGGTTCATGCAAGGCCCAGCCATTGCTGTATGGAACGACGAAGGGATACCAATCCGTTAAATTCACCTGGTCCACGTCATAGCCATACGGATGCTCTTTTATCTTGGCTGGGATGGAAATGCGGAAGCGCATCGTGAGTGTTATTTGCACATTCGGCGCGAGTCCTTGCGGCAGATAGACAGTGAGCCTCTGCCCATTGAGATCATAGGTTAGTGGACTGCCGTTTAGCGTAACGTTCTCAAGCGTAAAGCCGCTCCGGAGATTCGGCTGGACAGCGAGCACCAGTTCGCCGAGCGCGACACCGGTCTGGTTGGTGTAACGGATGGTCTCGTCTACGCCCAGTTGGTGACCCGAATAATCGAGCAGAGCATACAGCGTATATTGTGTTCGTGCGGAGGGCGAGGGAGCAGTTGGTGATGCAAGAAATGTCGCGGTGAATTCAAGGGTTGGCAGTGGCGTATCAGATGGCGGGAGCGGTGTAAACGTGGGGACCAGAGTCGGTGATTCGAGTGGTGCCAGAGTTGCACCAGCAGGTTGGAATGGCGTGGATGTAGGCGAAGCGTTCGGATTTGGGGTGACAAGCACAAGCGCCGGAGGAGCGCTGATCGCAGTCGGAAGAGAACAGGCAGTGAGCAATAAACCAAACGCAAAACGTAAAACGTAACGCATGATGCGTCCTCTGTGCCTGGGTTGCATGGAAATCTTCATCTGTTAGTATGTATTCTTGAAGTATGTAAGGATCAACTCGGTAATATCCGCGGCTGTGTTTTCACGGAACACGCGGAAGAAATCTGCACTGGTGACCTGATGGCCAGCCGATTGATTGTAATAGTCCCTGAGGAACGCAAAGAAGATCTCATCGCCCACGCGTTCGCGCAGATCCTTGAAGAAGCGTGCGCCGGTAAGATATACCTTGTCCCAGTAGGGGCGCTGACCGCCGCCGTCATAGATCGCGGTGTCCACATAGCCTGCATTCTGGAACTCAAAATAACGATAGCCCCACCACCAATCCACAAGATCGGGGTGAACCGATTCGTAGTAAATAAGTTCGCTGTATGTGGAAAGTGCCTCATCGAGCCAGGGCTCGAGCGCCTGGTCGTTTGCCACCGCGTCGAACCACCACTGGTGCGCGGTCTCGTGCGCGGCAATCGCCACGAGATAATTCTTCGGCGTGCCGTCATACAAATTGAAATAATCGCGGCTGATGAAATAAAGTCCTGAGAACTCCATGCCGTCATTGAAATCGCCCTGTACCGCGGTCAGCGTCTTATGGCGATAGGGACCGAAGCGTGCGTTGAACGTCTGCATCGCTTCAACTGTTGTTCGCAGCATTGCTTGACCGGGCGCATCATACAGCCCAAAATAATAACTGTAAACCGTGACGTCACCAATCGTTTGTTGAGCGACTTTGAAATGATCGCTCATGGATAGGGCGAACGTCCGCCCTGCTTCCAGCACAAACCGGCGGCTCACCACTCCCTGGGGAGTTGCCTCCGTTATCGATCCGATCTCTGCACCTGAAGCCGCAACCTTCGGATTCGCCCCGTCTATAAACGTGACCGTTATATCGAAGTCGGCAAGGTCATACATCAGATGCTCGCCGTAATACCAGGGATTATGCAGAACCCAGCCCTGCCCAGGGATATAAGGCACAACAAACGGATACCACTCTACGAAATTTGACTGCCGGTCTGAGTAACCATAGATCTGCGGGCGGATCTCTTCCGGGTTGCTGTAGGCTTGCATCTGCGGGAGGATCAGCCCATACTCCATGATGATCGTAATTGTCCCGCTCGGCAGGATGGGTTGAGGTAATTGGACTTCAAGCCTTTGGTTTAGATTCTCCAGTGTGTAACTGGTAACTGGTTGACCATCTATGGCGATGGACTTGAGGCTGAACCCGCCGCTCCATAAATTCGGTTCCACGGCGAGCACGAGGTTCGTCAGTGTTTCACCGGTCCAGTTGGGATAGATAATCGTTTGGTTCACGGTCGCGGCTTTTGCGGTGTAATTCAACTCCAGGGCGATCTCATACTGCGGGCGATCCAGCGCAGGCGGCAGCGTGGGAACAGCCGTCGGCGTGTCTGTCGGGACGACAGGAAAAGATGCATCCGTCGGAGGGACTTCTGTTGCCGGGGGAGGAGGTGTGGCGGTGAAAACAGCGGGGGTGAGCGCTTGAGGGGAACAGGAGAGGAGGAGAAAAATCCAGAAAGCAGAAAGTAGAATACGAGAGGTGATGCGTGGTGGCATGAAGATATTTTAACCGAGTTGTCTGCGAATTACGTTTCTCGTATTAACGAAAAAACATACTGTAGAGTTCCTGGCATCCAGCTTGATTGTTTTCCGTATTGTTGTAATGGTTGTATTGGGTCAAATTGTAAAAGCACATCAGGTGGAGAACTGGTTTTGCCAGATTTCTCCAAAGGCAAGTAAAATTATATATAATTTCATCGTTACCTTTCATTGTGAGGGAACGCAGCGACCGAAGCAATCTCCCATCCAAGTTGGAGATTCCCACTCGCAATGACGGCAACTCTGGAGGATGCCATGCACGCGTTTGATCTCGCTCAACTAATCTCCCAAAGAGAATCAAGCAACAAACTCTATTTGGAATTCCTTAAAGTCCCCGACTTGAGCATGGGACTCTACGTGCTCCCTGCCGGCGGAACGGATCTCCAGTCACCGCACACGGAGGATGAGGTTTACTACGTGGTGAATGGGCGGGCTCAGATCCTCGTCGCGGAAGAAAACCGTGACGTGCAGGCAGGCTCTATTATCTATGTGGCGAAGAATGTGGCACATCGCTTCCACTCCATTGAGGAAGAGCTGACAGTGCTGGTGTTCTTCGCGCCGGCGGAATATTCGAACAACCCGTAGGGCGAGATACCATTCCGCCCTATATTGAATTTATAGAGGTGATATAATGACGGAAAATATACGTCATATGACGGTACTTATACGTCACAAGGAATCAATCATGATCGAATCACTTCTTGGCTCGAAAAATGCCGAACGAGTGCTCATTTACATCCTGGCTCGCGAAGAAGGCTATGCTCGTGAGATTGCCAGT
>DATKED010000013.1:0-6305 GCA_035512375.1 Anaerolineales bacterium | reverse complement strand
TTACCCAATGTGTATAGAAACTCTATCTTTGTACCAAATGATGCGATGGTACGGATGAGCGCTACACGCGATATTATTCGACACCTTAAGAATAATGGATCCATACTAATCTTCCCACGAGGTGACATCGAGCCAGACCCTGCCTGGATGCCTCACCCGGATTCAGAGTTCGATCAGTGGTCGCGCAGCCTCGAAATTTTTCTCAAGCACGTGCCACATACACAGGTGTTGGTCACCATTGTCAGTGGTGTGATCTCGAAGGCAGCGATGCATCATCCCATCACGTGGTCCCGCAGAGCGAGACCAGACCGCCAGCGCCTGGCTTGTATGTACCAGATGATCCGGCAGATGGTGGCAGGGAAGGAATTATTTGGGCTCACTCCGCGCGTGGCATTTGGAGAATTGCTCAGCGCGGAAAACACTACGGACCGCGAGCACATGCTCCAAACCATCCTTCGATCTGCACATCATGTTTTGAAAACCCATATGGTACAAGTATGAAACCTGAGATCTACATCTTCAAGGATTTAGAAGAATTGAGTCGTGCTGCAGCAAATCTTTTTATTGAGCATGCCGAACAGTCCATTGGCGAGCGGAATCGTTTTCTAATTGCGCTGAATGGAGGAAACACGCCGACTCGCCTCTTTCAATTGCTCGCGACAGACTATAACGAGAAAGTCGAGTGGAGCAAAGTGCATGTCTTTTGGGGTGATGAACGCTGCGTTCCGCCGGATGACGCAGGTAGCAGTTACGGTCAGGCGCGGGATGTGTTGCTGAGGCATGTTTCAATCCCTGACTCGAACATCCATCGCATGACTGGGGAACTGGGACCAGCTGAGGCGTCGAAAGACTATTCCCTCACTTTGAAGGGATTTGCATCCCCTTTGCTCGAATGGCCCCGCTTCGACCTTGTTTATCTGGGCATGGGCGAAGATGGACACACCGCATCACTATTCCCTGGTTCGCCTCTGAATGTCTCAGAGTCAACGATGCCGGTCACAGCAGATTATCAGGATCGTCCTGCGAACCGTGTGACCTTAACTCCTTTGGTTTTCAACAGCGCACATGTGATCGCGTTTATGGCAACCGGCGAAAAGAAAGCGATTACTTTGGCAAAAGTGTTAAGTGGCAGATATAATCCAGAGCTATATCCTGCTCAACGGATCGCTCCAAAGGATGGCAGATTGTTCTGGTTGGTGGATAAAGATGCGGCGAGCAGGTTGCCCCAGGGCTTAATTAGAAAGTTTTGTGAAGGATGACCCAACTTTATTAGGTAGGAGGTATTATGGAACTCACAATGATCGGTTTGGGCAAGATGGGACTGAACATGGCAACCCGCCTGGCGCGCGGCGGACATCGTGTGATCGGTTATGCTCGCACGGATGCGACAGTTCAGGAAGCAATCAAGCTTGGTGCGGAAGGTGCATACACTCTCGAAGAGGCAGTGAGTAAACTCAAAGCGCCGCGCGTCGTCTGGTTGATGGTCCCGGCGGGCAAGGTGACCGAGGAAACGATCGAGAATTTATCAACTCTTCTTGAAGCTGGGGATGTTGTGATCGATGGCGGAAATTCCAACTACAAGGATTCGATCCTCCACGCCGCAATGCTGGAACCAAAGGGCATCGAATTTGTCGACTCTGGTACCAGTGGTGGCATCTGGGGCCTCACGGAAGGATACAGCCTGATGATCGGTGGCAAGCCTGAGGTTGTGGAAAAGCTCCGTCCCATTTTCGAGACGCTGGCTCCCGCGGCGGATAAGGGCTGGGGTCACGTTGGTCCGCATGGGGCGGGACATTACGTCAAAATGATCCATAACGGGATCGAATATGGCATGATGCAGGCGCTTGCCGAAGGATTCAGCATCCTGAAAGCCAAGGAGGAGTTTGGTCTTGATCTTGCACAGATTTCACACATCTGGCAGCATGGAAGTGTAGTCCGTTCCTGGCTTTTGGACCTGGCTGCACGGGCACTGGATGAAGACACAGCCTTGACGGATATCAAACCCTGGGTGGCTGATTCAGGCGAAGGCAGATGGACCGTATTTGAATCCATTGACTTAGATATACCGGCGCCGGTCATTACATTGTCTCTGCAAATGCGCTTTGCCAGCCGTGATGAAGAAAACTACACTGCACGCATGCTGGCAGCGTTGCGTAATCAGTTCGGTGGTCACGCGATCAAGAAATCAGATTAAGAAAATTGAAATGGAGTCCAAAGTCTGGAGACTTTGGACTCCATTGAGAGTAATCCTATGAACGATAATTTACCAATATCCATTGTTATCTTCGGTGCATCGGGCGATTTATCGCAGCGCAAGCTTGTCCCCTCTTTGTTTAATTTGTATCGCAAGGAACGAATGCCCAAACAGTTCCGCATCGTGGGATATGGCAACACCGCTTTTACCGATGAACAATTCCGCGTCCATCTAAAAGAAGGAATGGGGGAGTTTGCTTCCTATCAGTACACCAATGAAGAGTGGGATGATTTCTCATCAAATCTTAATTATCAGCAGGGTCGGTATACTGACCTTGCTGATTTCAAGAAGTTGGGAA
Source organism: Anaerolineales bacterium (assembly GCA_035512375.1). Lineage (GTDB taxonomy): Bacteria > Chloroflexota > Anaerolineae > Anaerolineales > Villigracilaceae > Defluviilinea. The sequence continues at coordinate 3,753 of DATKED010000013.1, read as the reverse complement.
GTCTTCTAAAGAATGGGGAAAACGGTTCAGGCAATCGAATCTATTACATGGCAACCCCGCCAGGAGTTTTCCCCAATATCGTTGACCTGCTTGGGTTGACCGACCAGCTGGTTGAGCAGAATGGCTGGCGCAGGGTTGTCATCGAGAAGCCATTTGGCACAGATCTTGAATCTGCACACAGTTTGAATGAACAGATCCACAAAGCATTGCACGAAAGACAGATCTATCGTATTGACCATTATCTTGGCAAAGAGACAGTCCAGAATATTCTGGTCTCACGTTTTGCCAATACGATTTTCGAACCATTATGGAATCGAAACTATATTGACCATGTGGAGATCACGGTTGCAGAACAAGTTGGTGTGGAACATCGTGCGCGCTTTTATGATCAGGTCGGTGTATTGCGTGATATGTTCCAGAACCATTTGCTCCAACTAGTATCTTTGGTCGCGATGGAACCGCCCGTCTCCTTTGATGCGACGGCGCTTCGCAATGAAAAGGTCAAGGTGCTGAGTGCCATCCAGCCGATGAAAGAGGCGGATGTGCCGCGCCGGACCGTCCGTGCCCAGTACAAAGGGTATCGCAAGGAAAAAGGTGTCGACCCCAAATCTACAATTGCCACGTATGCAGCGGTTCGACTGCAGATCGACAACTGGCGCTGGCAGGGCGTACCTTTCTATCTGCGTTCTGGGAAGTGCCTGAAGGAAAAATTATCACAGATCACGATCGAATTCAAGGAACCCCCGCATTTACTCTTCCCCAATTCAGAGAATCATCTCACCCCCAATATGCTGGTGCTTTACCTCCAGCCGGATGAAGGCATGCATTTGCGATTTGAAGCGAAAGTCCCGGACACTGGTTCAAAGATGCGTTCAGTGGATATGGAATTCCATTATGCGGATTCTTTTGGTCAGACGGCGATCCCTGAATCCTACGAACGTCTCCTGTTGGACACGATAATGGGTGACGCTTCCCTGTTCACCCGCGCTGACGAAGTGGAAACCGCCTGGGGAATCATTGATCCCATTCTCCAGGCATGGGAGACAAAAGAGCAGCCGCTCGCGTTCTATGAGCCAGGGTCCTGGGGACCAGGCGAGGCGGATGAGTTGCTTGCCAGAGAAAAACGGAAGTGGTCCACCTGGGATGGAAGAAAAGAGTAAGAAACGCAGCCCGACCTTTCAAAGGTCGGGCTGTTGGTTCAAGGACCAACTGTGATCTGATCCTTAAAGCGTTCGTAGTTGCCGGGTCCAATCCCCGGCACATTGATAATATCTTCAATATTGATAAATGGCCCGTTTTGCTCACGATACTCTATGATTCGTTGTGCAAGTGTGGGGCCAATACTTGGCAGGGAGTCCAATTCATCGGCTGAAGCGGTGTTGATGTTGACTAGTTCCGTTGTGACCGCAATAACCGTTGGACCCGGCGTAACAATGATCGGTGATGCGCCTTCCAAATAGGGAATATCCAGTTTCTCGCCATCTTCCAGCAAAGCAGCAAGGTTGATCTGTGACTTTTCTGCTTCGGCAAGAAAACCACCGGAGGCTGAAATTGCATCCTGGACGCGCGCGCCTTGTGGGAGTGCGTACACACCCGGGCGCGGTACGGCGCCGGTGATATGCACAATAACCGGTTTCTCCGTCGGTACCGGGCGAAGGATAACTGCCTCGCCAGTTGGGTTGCGTGCCACAACCCAGACAAGTGCTGCGAGAAATAATCCGAACAATATCCCCGAAGCAAGATATAGTGTTGACTTCAAGTTTTGCATTTGAGTAATTTTACTGCAACTTCATGATAAGCAGGCGTTCTTCCCGGCGCGCCAGGGTGGTGACCAGACCTGCCAGTTTGCTGATGCGTTGAAAATAGCGCGGCATCTCATCATGGTCGATCGCGCGAAAGCCAAATTTCTCATAGAAAAGTCCGAGTGAAGATTCGCACATGAGGTAAATGGGACGTGGACTGTTTTTTAGCAAGTATTCGATGATGGCACGCGCAACGCCTCTCCCTTGATATTCAGGGTATACCGCAATCGAAGCAACTTCAAGGACGGCCTGACCGTGAGGCTTTAACTGGCCACAGCCGATCATTTCATCCCGATTGTTGACTGCTACAACAAAACGCTTCCAATCCAAACCCATTGGGTTGATCCCGACCAAATTAATCAGGTCCCGTATCTGAGCGGCTTCCGTTTCACGCGCGGGGCGAATACTAGTCATATTTTAGGCGGATTGCTGGCTTTTATATCAATCCCGCCGCCACGAGGATGATGAGTGTTGCAATAAACCAATGAATCAGAAAGGGCCAGACGAATGATTTTGTTCGATAAGCGATCCAGCCAAAGGCAAAGCCGCCGAAAATAGTTGATAGAGTCTCCACTTCGGGTTTGCCGATATGTGCCAGCGCAAACGGGACAGCTTGCAGCCACAATGCGTCATGCCCGAACTTGCGCGCGTAGCCGAACAGGATCCAGCCGCGGAAGAGAAACTCCCAGCCAATCAGGTCAAGGAATGTTGTCCACGGCAAGCCGACCGTGTAAGGTTTGTAATATTCCTGCATGGACGCGTCACCGCGCCCCAGATAATAGATGATGGGTGCCATCAACAGGATGCCCATGACAGTGATGATCAGTCCGGCTTTCCAGTCGCCGAGAGAGAATCCAAATTCTTTGGGGTTTTCGCGGAAGAGGAGGAGGATCAAGAGCATGGGGAGGATGAGATAGAGGATCACCCGGTCCCAATATTTGGCTGCGGTGAATCGGTGATAGTAATCGATCATCAAAAATAACGTGCTGAGGATGGTGATGGTGACTACCTTCCAATCGAAGTGTAGTTTTTCGCCGAGGAGGTATTTCATGTTTCCTTTCGCGTGGAGCGGAATGAGCCGAAAGGCAAAGGGAGACGAAACATTCCGTGTAAATCTGCTCTTCGACTACAGCGCAGGGCGAAACTAATAAGGAAAATGGGATTGATTTCCATTTGGTCCCAGCAATTGAGATATTTTATCTGCATCACGGATCAGTTCAAAGCCCCAGTTGGCAACCAGCAAGAATGCGGCGAATAGTACCAGCCCTGCCATCATTTTTCCTGTTGGCGTTTCGTACGACCGCACACGCAGAGGTGCAAAGCCATTGACCCAAACCTGTGCAGCGAGGCTGGCGATGTATGGTACCAGTGCCAGATGAAAACGATCTTCAGAGAGAATAAAGACATGCGGCAGGATATAACCCATTAATAAAAGGATCAACAAAATATGTTCAGGCTTCCAGCGCAGATATGCCAGACCAAATATGGCAGAGAGCGAGATGAACACAAACGGCAGAAGCAATACTGCCGAAATGGTTAACAGCAAGGGAGGTGGGACATATCCAATGATGTTGTTCGAATAAAAATACATCAGCACACGTTTTTCAAGCCCAAAGAAAAAACCAAGGCGATTGATCGCCAGCGGAATGAATCTTTCTGGCTGTGCTTTGATAAATTCAACCGCTTTCGCAGTACCGATCCGGTCACGCTCGGCGTCATCGAGAATCGTAAGCAGATCAAGCGAAGGACCGAAGACGAATGATCCGTTTCCCTGGGGATGATAACCAAGATACAGGTTGTATCCCATTGAGGTTTCGATCCCTGTCAGTTTTTGGTGCAGGAGGGAGTTACGAATGATCCAGGGGGAAATGACGAGAAGAAAGCTGATGATAGCGAGGAGGGCGCGTTTGCGGTGGAGAAAAAGCAGAAGGCAGAAAGCAGCGAGGGCAAA
>DATKED010000012.1:0-14834 GCA_035512375.1 Anaerolineales bacterium | reverse complement strand
CCGCCAATTATGGATGAACAGCCAACAACGACCGAAGGTAGCATAGATCTGACCCCCGCGCAGCTTGCGGCAATCGAGGCGCTCTCCGAGAACCTAAAGATTGCAACCGATGAAATCAGGCTGGTCTCCACTGAAGCTGTGGACTGGCCCGATGGCTGTCTGGGTGTTGCTGCGGAAGGACTGGCATGTACACAGGTGATCACACCCGGTTTCCGGATTATCCTGGAAGCAAATGACAGGGAAGTGGAATACCGCACGAACGAGGATGGAACTCAGATCCGCTCCGCAACTGTTTTGATGACCTGGAAACGTGAAGGTGGTATTGCTGGCTTTTGCGACCTCCTCACAGTCTATCTTTCCGGTGAGGTTCATCGTAGTTCCTGCAAGAGTGGCGAATACGTTGAAGAGCGGGTGAGCAATATCTTATCCGAAGCAGAAATTGCCAAGCTGGATGAATGGGTGCAGGAATATGGAACCGTGAACATCGATGCATCTGATCCCAAGGGAGTTTCAGACCGTATGGTTGTGACCCTCGAATTTATGGGGCATGGAAACCAGGAGACGATCTCTGCTGCCAATGAAAAAGAGTTGCTGGAATTTGCCCAGTTGCTGAGTCAATCATCACCATTTAAGTAAAGTCAAAGGCCCCGCATGGTGCGGGGCCTTTGAAAATCTGTTATTTGTTTATTAATGTCCGCTTCCGTCTGTCGGGGTGCCGTTGTAAATCTCGAGGTTTTCAGCACCTTCGGCAATCAGGAAGCCGGCCAGACCGCGTTGTAATCGTGCGAGCGCATGGTCCACAAGGATGTAATTGCCGGGCACTTCAAGCCCGAACTCGACCATGGTTGCGCCGCCCGGGGGAACCATGGTTGTCTGCACGTTGGTCAGGGCAGGGGAGGTCAAGGAAGCCTGATCGTAGACTCTGTCGAAGATCTCGCCGATGACGTGGAACGACGACGTGAAGTTAGGACCACCGACACCGAAGTAGATGCGTACGGTTTCACCGACATTCGCCCTGAGAGGTTTCTGTTCGGTCAGAGCGCCAACTGCTCCATTGAACACCAGATATTCGGGATCTTCGTCGAGAAGCGCCTGCAGGTTCTCGGTCAGATGACCGGTCGACCCAAAGGCTTCGTTGGTATAGAGTTCACCCTGCATTACATAGAACTCGCGGTCAACCGGGGGCAGACCATCTTCAGGCTCCACCAGGATCAACCCGTACATTCCGTTGGCAATGTGCTGGGCGACCATCGGGGTGGCGCAGTGGTAAACATACAGACCGGGGTTGAGCACCTTGGCAGTAAACATCGTCTCTTCGCCGGGAAGGGTTTGAGTCATCGTCGCACCGCCGCCAGGACCGGTCACCGCGTGGAAGTCTACAGAGTGTGCCATCGTGCTGTTGGTTAGGTTCTTCACATGTACTTCGATCGTATCGCCCACACGCACCCGGTAGAAGGGTCCGGGGACTTTTCCATTGAATGTCCAGTAGGAGAAAGTCGTTCCATCGGCGAGTTGCCCCTCGATCTCAACGGTTTCCAGGTCGATGCGCACAATCTCGGGATCGCGCGTGCCGATCGGACCTGGCACTTCAGTGGGGTCACGGACAATGTCCGCGCCGGTGGTTGCGGGACCGTTGACAACGACCGGCCCGCTTGGCGCAGAGTAGCCAGCTGGAGCAGATACAGGAACCAAGTCACTGGCTGTACTGCCAGTCACTTCGAATATTCCGAACATGCCAGCTTCTTTATGTCCTGCAACCGAACAGACATAAGAGAATGAGCCACCCTTATCAACTGTAAATTCGAGGGTGGTACTGGAGCCTTTGCCAACGACATGTTCCGAGGTGGCGTTGAAATCCGGGAAGCTGACATTATGCTCCACGCCTTCGCCGCTGACCAGGGTGACTTTAACAACATCACCGACATTCGCGCTCAATGTTGGATTGACAACACCATTAATCCCGCCGCCAACGCCAATGAAAAGCATTTTGCCATCCTCCATATTGGACTGAAGGGAATATTCGATCACCTTGCCTGTGCTTGCGCTGCTGCCTTGCTCAGCACTTGCACTACTGCCCGCACAAGCAGAGATCAGCATCGAAATTGCGGCGAGCAGAGTAAAAAGTTTATACATGTTTTTCATAGGATACTCCTTAAATTATTCCTTGGTCAGACACATTCTTGAGTTCATCGATCAAATTCTCCAGAGAAAGCTGATACGTATCTGCCACATCCTTTAGCGTGCAGAATTGCTGCATAAAACAGCCCGGGCATCTCGTTTTGTTCTTCATAAAAACGGAAAATGCCTGCGGCCATCTTTGCAGCACTTTGTCAACAGTCAATTGGAGTTCGATCATTGTTGTGTCCATGACCCCAAGGATACTTTGATAAAGGAATTCTGTCGTTGCGCCAGCGCAAATAACAAAAAAGCACGTACGCTTTCAGCGCCGTGCCTTTATCCTTGCTTTCTAAGCCGGTTACTTGTCCAGCCCCTCGGAGATTTGTACCAGCCCGTGCGGATTCCGGATCACGACCCGCTCGCGGCCCGCGTCCACCAGGCCACGTCGTTCCCAATCTGCCAACACCCGGCTGACGGTGAAAATCGTTGTCCCTGAAGTTTCCGCCAGGTCCTGCCGCGAGAGGGGCAGTTCGACCATCATTTCAGCGCCCTCCAGGCGCCTGCCGATCTGTCCAGCCAGCCGTAGAACGGTGAGAGCGATCCTGCGCTCCACGCGTTCGGTTGCCATTTCGCGGTAGCGCTCCTGCATTTCCATGATATAGCCTGTCATCAACTGCATCAGGTTGACGTTGAGATGAGGGCGGGTCTTCATCATCTCCTTCAGGAAGTTGCTCTCAATGGCAAGCGCGGTACTTGGCTCAAGCGCCTGTGCGGTGGCAGGATAAAGGGCGTCCTCCCGGACCGCGCCCAAGGCACCGAACATCTCCCATTTGGTAAGCGTCCGCAAATTGACCTGCTGACCGGTCTGGTTGGTTTGCAGCAGTTTCGCGCGTCCTGTCAACAGGATGTAAAAGTATTTGGCCGGATCTCCCTGAAAGAAGAAAAACTCGCCTTCTTCAATCGAACGCAGAATGCCTTTTTCGGCAAATAACTTCAGATCTTCATCTGCGGCATCCCTGAATACATTGACGCGACGCAGTTCGGCTGGATTAATTTTCATCGGATAATTCTACTCTTAATAGGATGATTTTCACGTGTATGTTGTGACATCTTACAGGAAAGAAAGCTTGACCTTGAGAAATCCACTATGTTATTATATTCTCACCCATCCCCCCTGGGGGGGGGTAAGGAATAACCAGTAATCTGTATCTGGACTCTGAGGTAACTATGGAAAACGATAACACAATCCGACGTTTGAAGACCATTGAAGGACATCTGCGTGGCGTTATCCGCATGGTGGAGGAGGATGCGTATTGTATCGATGTCATCCGTCAGATCCAGGCTGTTGAATCTGCTCTGAACAAAGTCAGCTCCAGAATCCTTGAGGAGCATTTGAATTCGTGCGTGATCACTGCGATCCAGGGCAACGACAAAAAGGAACGCGAACGCGTCTTGAAGGAAATCACAGAAGTCTTCGAAATGTCGACGAAAGTATAAATGAGCAGGGGCACGGTGAGACAGCTAAACGGCAAAATCATTTCTGGTATAGCCGTGCCCATACAAGAAATTTCAACCCAAGGAGAAATCAATTATGAATACCGTATTTTATACCGTTCCCGCCATCCATTGCGGACACTGTACCCACACCATCGAAATGGAAGTGGGTGAACTGCAAGGTGTCCAGTCTGTAAAAGCTGATCAGGGAACGAAAAAGGTCCAAATCACATTTGATGCACCAGCCACCGAAGAAAAGATCAAAGCTTTGCTGGCTGAGATCGATTATCCCGCTGAAGGTTTGATCAGTTTGTAGGTCACGCTTGCGAAGTCCCCGCAAGGGCAGCGTGACAGAAAAGGTTTTGGATGAGCAATACCAAACAATTAACTCTCCCGATCACAGGCATGACCTGTGCCAACTGTGTTGCAACTGTGGAACGCAACCTCAAGAAATTGGATGGCGTGCAGAGCGCGGTCGTGAACCTTTCCTCTGAACGCGCCACGGTCGATTTTGAATCCACGAAACTGCAGCTTACCGATGTCATCGCGCGTGTCAACCGTGCGGGATACGGCGTCGCCATCGGCGAAGCTGACCTCGTCATCAAGCGCCTTTCCGATGACAATGATGCACGTCGTCTGGAGAAGGCATTAACAAGTCTCGAAGGTGTCCTCGAAGCGCAGGTCAATTACACAACGGAAAAGGCGCGTGTCAAATATGTGCCTACGATTGTCACGCAGGCTGAACTGCGGCGTGCCATCGCGAACGCCGGCTTTGAAGCGCTTGAACTGGGCGGCGATGCGGAGGATGCGGAAGCCAAAGCGCGCGAACACGAAATCAATGAACAGCGCCGTCTGCTGATCATTGGCTTGATCTTCACCATCCCGCTGTTCCTGCTTTCGATGGGGAAAGATTTCGGCCTGCTCCCTGATTTCTTCTACACAAGCACAAGCATGGAAGGGATGCGCGACGCGCAGCCCTGGTTCGGCTGGTTAATGCTGGCGCTTGCCATTCCTGTCCAGTTCTATGTGGGCTGGCAGTATTACGTGGGCGCTTTCAAGGCGTTGCGCAATAAATCTGCAAACATGGATGTGCTCATCGTGATGGGCGTCTCGGCTGCGTTCTTCTATTCGCTCCCCATCACTTTTGGCTGGCTGACGGGTCACGTCTATTATGAGACGGCAGCGGTCATTATTACACTCATCAAACTGGGGAAATTTCTCGAGGCACGTGCCAAGGGACGTACCTCGGAAGCGATCAAGAAACTGATGGGACTGCGCGCCAAGACGGCGCGCGTCGTTCGCGCAGGACTGGAATTGGACGTCCCCGTGGACGATGTGCGCGTCGGCGACGTGGTTCTCGTCAAACCGGGCGAGACCATCCCGGTGGATGGTGTGGTGGTTGAAGGAAGAAGTGCTGTAGACGAATCGATGCTGACCGGCGAATCCATGCCTGTCGAGAAGAAACCCGGCGAACCTGTCATTGGCGCGACGTTGAACAAACTCGGCATGTTGAAATTCGAAGCGACAAAAGTCGGCAGGGAAACCGCCCTCGCGCAGATCATCAAACTGGTGGAAGACGCGCAGGGCAGCAAGGCACCGATCCAGAAACTCGCCGATCAGGTCTCCGGGATCTTTGTGCCGATTGTGATCGGCATCGCCGCGCTGACATTTGCGGGCTGGTACTTCTTTGGTCCGCCGCTGGCGATCAATGCAGATGTGGATAACTTCACACGCGCCCTGATCAACACGGTTGCAGTTCTTGTAATTGCCTGTCCGTGCGCGATGGGGCTTGCCACGCCGACGGCTGTCATGGTAGGGACCGGCAAAGGCGCCGAAGCAGGCATCCTCTTCCGCAATAGCGAAGCCCTCGAACGTGCCGGCAAGGTCAAGGTTGTTGTTCTCGATAAAACAGGTACGATCACGAAGGGTCAGCCCGCCGTCACGAATATTGTGACCAGCGACAGGGTAACGAGTGATGAGTTGTTGCGATTGGCTGCCTCCGTCGAAAAAGGCAGTGAGCACCCTCTCGGCGAAGCCATCTGGGCGGAGGCAACCACGCGCGGGCTGGTGCTGGCGGAACCCACCGGGTTCAAGGCAGAGCCCGGTCATGGGGTACAGGCGGAAGTCGATGGAAAGAGCGTTGCTGTCGGTAACATGCGAATGATGGAGATGCGCGGACTTTCCTTGAACGGGCTCGCATCCGAGGTGACACGTCTGCAAGGAGAAGCCAAGACCGCCATGCTGATCGCGGTTGACGATGAGGTTGCCGGAATTGTCGCAGTCGCAGACACCATCAAGGATGGCTCGAAGGAAGCGATTGCTGAATTGCATCGCATGGGTTTGAAGGTTGCGATGATCACAGGCGATAACCAGAAAACCGCTGAAGCGATTGCAAAGCAGGTTGGTATCGACCAGGTGCTGGCAGAAGTGCTGCCCGAAGGAAAATCTTCCGAGGTGAAGAAGCTGCAGGCAAATGGCACGGTGGTTGCCATGGTGGGAGACGGCGTGAATGATGCTCCCGCGCTTGCCCAGGCGGACGTTGGGATCGCGATCGGCACCGGCACAGATGTTGCCATGGCTGCCGCGCCCGTGACGCTGATGAGCGGTGACTTGCGTGGTGTGGCGCGGGCAGTCTCTCTCTCTCGCAAGACACTGGGCACGATCAAACAAAACTTGTTCTGGGCGTTTTTCTACAATGTGCTTCTCATCCCCGCGGCGGCGCTTGGATATTTGAACCCGATGCTCGCGGCTGGTGCGATGGCGTTTAGCAGTGTCTTTGTCGTGACGAACAGCCTGCGACTACGAAAACAGAAGATATAACAATAAAACGTACATGCCTGAGGCCTGATGTCCAGAAACCAGAAACCATCCATTGACCCTGTCATCCTGATCACACTGGGTCTTGTGCTCGTCACGATCGCCGTTGTGATGATCGTCTTTCAATCAGATTCCAATTCCGTAAATATGGCAAACGACTCTGGCACCCTAAGTCAGTTGTTCGTGGCTTTTGTCACTGGGCTGACGACGGGTGGTCTGAGTTGTCTCGCCGTGCAAGGTGGACTTTTGGCAAGTTCGCTGGCGCATCAGATCGAGCAGGATTATCTTGTACAAGCCACACACGCGCAGCGTAAAAAACAGCGCGGTAAAAAGGATCAGCCACCGCCGCGTTCCAGCTCGGCAATGCCCATTCTGCTCTTCCTGGTTTCGAAAACAGTTGCTTACACATTGCTGGGCGCGCTGCTCGGCTTGCTTGGCTCCTACCTCACCCTGAGCCCCACAACACGCGCGGTCTTGATGATCCTGATCGGTGTTTTCATGCTCGGTAATGCACTGCGCATGTTCAATATCCACCCGATCTTCCGTTATTTTTCCATCGAGCCGCCGAAGTTCATCACGCGTTACATCCGCCGCACCGCGAAGGGGACCGATACAGCCACTCCACTCTTCCTCGGCGCGCTGACCGTCTTCATCCCCTGCGGCGTGACTCAAGCCATGATGGCAGCCGCGCTCGGGACAGGCAGTTTGGCGATGGGTGCCGCGCTCATGTTTGCGTTTACGCTCGGGACAAGCCCCGTCTTCTTCATTGTTGCCTATCTGACGACAGAACTGGGCGCGCGCCTCGAGAAGTTCTTTATGCGCTTTGTAGCGGTGGTCGTACTCGTGTTGGGACTTGTAACGGTGAATAGCGGACTCAACATTCTGGGATCGCCTCTTTCGTTCCAAAACCTGACCCGCAGCCTGCTCCCGTCAAATAGCGGATCAGCGACCCTCGCCCAGGCTCCGCGATCTTCCTTCGCTGAGGGAGAGGTGGTTTTGTATGTTCAGAATGAAGGCTATTTTCCACAGACTCTGAGTGCGCCCGCGGGGAAAGATTTCACCTTGAACCTTGTAACCGACCAGACCTATTCCTGCTCGCGCGATTTCGTCATCCCTGCATTGGATTATTATGAGTTATTGCCCGCTACAGGGACCGTCCAGATCAACGTCCCTGCGCAGGAAAAGGGAAGCACGCTCTTCTTTACATGTTCGATGGGAATGTATACTGGGCAGATCGTGTTTGAATAAAATTTCGTTGGTCGAGTCGCCCCGAGTGTTTTTCGACGGGGCGTCTCTAGACCAATTTGCAATTGGATACTCCTGATGATCAAAAAAACCTTCAAAGTTCCCGATATGTCCTGCACCAACTGTGCAATGAAACTCGAATCACTTGAGGACACACTCGACGGTGTCAGAGAGATCAATGCCAGCTATCACAAACTCCAAATGACCGTGGAATACGACGAGACCAAACTCACCGATGAACAGATCATTGCGGCGGTGAAGAAAAAGGGGTATCAGGCTGTGCCTCTGTAATCTTCTAAGAGGGGACGTTTCTCATTCGGGCTTGACCCAGACCACAAAGGAAAGCTCACTATCGGCTGCTTTTGCTGTCACTTCCCAGCATCCCTCGGTGGGGAAGTACAGCCCCGTGGCCTGAAAGCGGGTCGGGTAACAGCAGGGGACCTGTGCCTCAAAGGGAGGAGCCTGTCCATCCAGACGCTGCCCAGTGATCTTGAGCGGCACTCCTGCCGGACGGAACCAGCCCACTTTGACCCCCTCTCCGCCCGCCCGCAAATAAGTTTCCTCCGGGTCTGCCCACAGGGCAGATGCCAGGATCGAGCTGTCCTGATTCACAAAATAAAATCCAAAAGTCGGTGAGTCCAGCACCGCGGCATCTATCGGCGGTTTGATCCAGAGGGGTTCTGTAAGCGGGCATGCGTTCGCAGAAGTGTCATTGGTGGGAGGTATGCTTGTACACCCAGCCAATCCCAGGATCAGTACAAATATTATAAGCAAGCGTGTGAGCACTGTCATACCAGCTCTCCTTCTAGATAACTGTGATTATTCTAGTACACCACTCGCCTGCACAAGGTTGCAGTTCGCGCTTGAGATGGCTTGCCCCATGGTGAAAAGGAAATTCTGTTTCACTTTTTACACTTTCACTGTATACTTTCCCCATGTCCCGTTACTTTACCCTTCAGGAAGCCAATGAGACGTTGAATACCATTCGTCCCCTCATGGAGGAACTCCAGGAGGTCCGCCAGAGTATCCTTAAGAAACAGCCCGAAGCCTGGCCCGCCATTGAAAAGTCCGTGGGAAACGGTGGGAACCGCGCCCTGAGCAATATGGTGCAGGATTTCGAAAAGCTCGACGCGCTGGTCCATCGCATCCAGGCGACTGATGTGCTGATCAAGGACATCAACCTCGGACTGTTGGACTTCCCTGCGCTGAGGGATGGACGTGAAGTTTATTTGTGCTGGCAATATGGGGAAGGGGAGATCGCCTTCTGGCATGAGATCGAAGCGGGGTTTGCGGGAAGACAGCCCATCGACTCATTCTGATCTTAGCCTTGCGAAGGTTACCCCAAGGCATGCATACCAATGTAAGAAACCTTCGGAAGGCTCAATCTAAAATTCATTCTTAAGTGAGAAATATGAACAAAGGTATCTTGAACGGTCTTGCCGCGTATGCGATGTGGGGTTTTTTTCCCATTTACTGGAAGCTGCTGCAGCAGGTGCCGGCTTTGCAGGTGATCGGGCATCGCATCGCCTGGTCCTTTATTTTGCTGGTCGTTGTGCTCGTGCTCACCAGGCAATGGAAGGATTTTCGCTCCGTCGCGCTCACTCCAAAAACAGTTGCGATTTATTCTATTGCCGCAATTCTTCTATCGGTCAATTGGCTGATCTACGTCTGGGGCGTCAACTCCGGTTTTATCGTAGAGACCAGCCTGGGCTATTTTATCAATCCGCTAATCAGTGTGCTGCTGGGCGTTATCTTCCTCCGCGAACGGCTGCGGACCATCCAGTGGATTCCCGTTGGGTTGGCTGCGGCGGGTGTTCTTTATCTCACTCTTGCTTATGGTCGCCTGCCGTGGATCGCACTTTCCCTGGCTTTTTCATTCGGGATTTATGGTCTGGTGAAAAAGATTGCGCCGCTTGGCTCGCTCTACGGGCTGACGCTCGAGACCGCGCTGGTCTTCCCGATCGCTTTGGTCTATCTGGCATTTGTGGATTTCACCGGCACAGGTTTATTCCTTCATGAAAGTCTGTCTGTAGATCTCCTGTTGATCGGCACGGGGGTTGTGACCAGCATCCCGCTCCTTATGTTCGCCTCCGCCGCAAGGCAGATCCCGTTGACGATGATCGGCGTCCTGCAATACATCGCGCCGACCCTGCAGTTCCTGATTGGCGTCTTTCTCTATCACGAACCGTTCGATCGATCCCGTTTGATCGGCTTCGGTCTCGTGTGGCTGGCGCTCATCATTTTCTGGGTGGAAAACTATCTTGCCACCCGGGTGCCGCCGGTCCAACCAATTCCTGAACTGGGAGAAGGCTAATGAAAATTCTTTTTATCGGCGGCACCGGCGTGATCAGTTCCGCCTGCTCTGACCTTGCCCTTGCGCGCGGACATGAATTATTCCTGCTGAACCGTTCCGTTTCGACGAAGCATCCTGCTCCTGCGGGCGCGACGGTATTACGAGCCGATGTCTACGCCGAGGAAGCGCGCGTCGCGGACCTTTTAGTGGGTCACCGTTTCGACGCGGTGGTGGACTACATTGCGTTTTCTACCCATGACATCGAACGTGACCTGCGTCTCTTCCGCGGCAAAACGGACCAGTTCGTCTTCATCAGTTCTGCGTCTGCCTATCAAAAGCCGGTGAAGAATTACCTCATCACTGAAGAGACACCGCTCGAGAACCCCTATTGGGAATATTCACGCAACAAGATCAGCAGCGAAGACAGGCTCCTGCAAGCCTTTCGTGAGGAAGGCTTTCCCGTCACGATCATCCGCCCCTCTCACACCTACGGACCAACACAGATCCCGTTCAGCATCTCGAGCTGGCGGCATCCCTGGACGGTAGGTGACCGCATGAAACGTGGACAAAAAGTCATCGTCCCCGGGGATGGCACGTCGCTCTGGGTATTGACGTGGAACACCGATTTTGCCAAAGGGTTGGTCGGGCTATTGGGGAACGAAAAAGCCATTGGCGAAGTCTTCCAGATCACATCGGATGAAGCCCTTAGCTGGGACCAGATCCATCTCGAAGCATATCAAGCTCTCGGCTTGGAACCGAACATTATCCACATCCCATCCGATCTGATCGCCATGTACGACGCCGATTCCCTGGGGAGCCTTGTTGGCGATAAATCCAACAGCGTGGTGTTCGACAACAGCAAGATCAAACGCTTCGTGCCCGATTATTCCTGTGAAGTTAATTGGGCAGACGGCGTGCGCCGGTCTCTGGCGTGGTTCGAGGCGCATCCCGAGTTCCAGACCGTAGATCATGAAACGAACTCGCTATGGGATCGGATCATCGCAGCGTACGAGCGCGCCCTGCCCTAGCAAAACGGAAAGCAGAGCTGTTATTTATCAGCGTGATATACTCCTCGCGGCGAGGACAGAAGCATGAATCTTGACCGCATCCGCCAGGCAATTCGACCACTCTTTGGATTGGAACATCGTGAAACCGTCGCCAGATTCCTGTATACCATTCTGATGAGCGCGGTGATCATTGACCTGTTGATGATCGCTCTTCGATTATTTGCCGGGTCAACATTTGCCAGCACAACGTTAAGATTATTACTTGGTCTTCTTGTATTTCTATTTATATTGCTGTTTGTTTTGAAACGCGGCTATGTAAGCCTGTCTGCGCTGGCTCTCGTCCTGCTGGCGTGGGTTGGCATTACGTACCAGGCGTGGAGTGCGGATGGAGTACGGGATGCAGCAATCTATATTTATATCGTCATTATTTTTATCGCGGCACTTCTCACCAATTGGCAGGTTTCCCTCGCTTTATCCATTCTCAGTGTTGCATCGATTTGGGTGTTTGCCATCACAGAAGCCCAAGGTTTGCGGGTTCCGCACATTGATTCTCCCCTCAACATGGCAAGGGATTTGACAGCCATCTTTATTATTCTGCTCATACTTATCTATCTGGCGATCAACACGATCAGGCATTCGTTCACTGCAGTCCGCGCAGGCGAGCAGAAGTTTCGCAGAATTTTTCATGTGAGCCCGGTCGCGATCGCAATTGCCTCTCTGGAGGATGGCCGCCTGTTGGATGCCAACGAGGCTTACTGGAGGCTGACGGGGTTTGATCTAAATTTCGCACTGGGAAAAACCACTGTTGAGCTGGGGACCTGGGGCAGCTACCCTGAACGTGAAGAGTTTATGGCTAAATTGAAGGAACAAAGATCACTTCATATTCCTGAATATCGGATCAGGAACCAGTCCGGAGAATACCGGATGACGCTCGCATTTTATGAATTGATCGATTTCGAGACGGAACCTGCAATTATGGCAATGTTCCATGACATCACGGATCAGAAGAAGACCCAGCTTGCCCTGCAAGCCAGCGAACAGAAATATCGCAATTTTGTCGAGCAAAGCATGGAGGGGATCTCGTTTTTGGCTTTCGACCAGCCGGTTTCCATTAACCTGCCAGCGGAGGAGCAGGTGGGCTTGATCTATAAATATGGGTATATTTCTGCATGTAATGATGTGTTAGCCCGCATGTATGGCTACAATTCCAGTGCAGAGATCCGGGGCGTCCATTTGATTGAACTGCAGTCTGGCGAGGAAGTAAACGAGAAAAACTATCAGGCGACCTTGAAGTTGGTGAAGGAAGGGTATCGCTCCGCGAATCGAGAGACCATGGAACAAACCCGCACTGGAGAATCGGTCTATTTTCTGAACAATGCCATTGGCATGATCGAAGATGATTTTCTCATCGGTCTATGGGGAACTCAGCTCGATATTACGGCTCTCAAGAACACGGAAGAGGCGTTGCGCCGCAGCGAGGCGCGTACACGTGCGTTGCTGGATGCCATCCCTGACATGATCTTTGAGTTCAAGTGGGATGGCACGATCCTGCAGTTCATTTCTTCCGCGGTGAACGCTCCCCTCCTGCCTCCCGAACAATTCCTGGGGAAAACGATTCACGAAGTCCTTCCAGCCTCGGTGGCAGATCAAACGGCCTTCGCAATCGCAAGAGTACTGGACTCGGGTCATGTTCATGCGTTCGAGTACCAGCTCTGGCAGGAGGCTGAGAACAAAACCTTTGAGGCTCGCCTTACTCCGCTCAGCGCCGATACGGTGTTAGCCATCGTGCGGGATGTGTCCCTGCAAAAATGGATCCTGGGCGAGCGCGAAAATCTGATCGGCGAACTCGAACAGAAGAACGCGGAACTCGAACGGTTCACGTACACTGCCTCGCATGACCTAAAATCTCCATTGATCACCATTAAGGGCTTTCTCGGCTTCCTGCGTCAGGATGCGCAGACTGGAAACATGGAACGTCTCGAGGCAGATATCCAGCGCATTAGCGACGCGGCAGATAAAATGCAGCAGCTGTTGAGTGACCTGCTTGAACTCTCACGGATTGGGCGTATGATGAATCCGTCCCAATCAATCGATCTAGGGAAAATGATCGCGGAAGTGCTGGAGCTCTTGCATGGACGGATTCACGGCGGCAGGGTCCGCGTGAGCGTGGACGAAAACCTTCCCCATGTGCATGGCGATCGACCGCGGCTGTTCGAGGTCTGGCAAAACCTGATCGACAACGCTGCCAAGTTCATGGGCGATCAGCCTGATCCGCACATCGAGATCGGTCAGGAGGGAACGACGAACGACGGCTCGCCGATCCTCTTCGTTCGCGATAACGGGATCGGGATCGATCCGAAATTCAAAGACCGCATCTTCGGTCTGTTTGAAAAGCTGGACCCGCGCTCCGAGGGGACGGGCATTGGGCTGGCGCTCGTCAAGCGGATCGTGGAGTTCCATGGGGGCAGGATTTGGGTGGAATCTGAGCTGGGGAACGGAGCGACATTCTATTTCACCCTTCCCCTAAGTGAAAACGGAAAACCAAACGCCGGTTAATCTTCCATCGTCGCCCCCCAAATTAGCAAATGCTGATTGTGTTTATATTGGATATAATTTATCTACATAGTGCCGTACGTATTACATGCGTACGTAAACTTGAAATTCAGTCTTACAAAACAGTTAAAAAGTTTACTGATTAAGAAACAAGCGGTAAATCACAACAAGGAGAAATTCTATGAATTTTGCAATGTGGCGTAAAGCCCTCAAAGTAATTCCTGAAGTTTCAAAATCTGAATGGGATCAACTGGATGTAATCTCAAAATGGCTGATCTCCACTCGTGCGGCAGTCCTCATCATGACCTTTATCTCAGCGGCTCTCGCGGGACTTTTTGCCTGGCGCGACAACTCGTTCAGTTTCCTGCCCTGGCTGGCGCTCACGCTCGGCCTGATCCTGGCGCACGCCTCGAACAACATCTTCAACGACTACACGGATTTCGTGCGCGGCGTGGACAAGGATAATTACTATCGCAACATCTACGGCGCTCAACCGGTCGCCAGTGGGCTAATGACGAAACGTCAGCATCTCACATATTTTGCGGTGACTGCTTTGATGGCGCTCGCATTGGGTCTCTATCTTGCAATCTATACGCGCTTTAGCACGACAACCTGGATATTGCTCGCTCTAGGCGCGTTCTTCCTGTTGTTCTATACCTGGCCTCTCAAAGGGATGGCGCTGGGTGAAATCGCGGTGCTGATCGTATGGGGACCTCTCATGATCGGCGGCGGGTATTATGTGTTGAGGCAGCAATGGAGCTGGAATGTCGTCCTGGCAAGTCTCCCCTATGTGCTGGGCGTGACAACGGTAATTTTTGGCAAACACATCGACAAGCTCGATATGGATAAAGCGAAAGCCATCAACACCCTGCCAGTCGTCATCGGAGAAAAAGCCTCCCGTTACGCCGTGCTGGCTATGATGGTCGCACCCTATCTTTTCACCTTGTATTTGATCGCCATACGGTTTTTCACGCCTGTCATGCTGATCGTGTTCCTGGCGATCCCCACATTTTTGCAGGTGTATCCCAGGTTCCTGAAACCAAAACCGGAAACCCGGCCAGAGGGGCAGATCGGCTGGCCGCTGTACTTTGTAGGATATGCCTTCTACAACAATCGAAAATTCGGCTCCTTGTTCATGTTTGGATTGTTGATCGATGTACTTCTACGAGTGATCCCATTCACGGCGAACTTGATCAAAACGTATTGGAGCTAGTGTTCCTGTGACACGAAAGAGCAGGAATTCTGCGTAGCTTTCCTGCTCTTTTTTTATTTAACTCCCAGGGACTTAGGATTGTTTGTATCCGATT
>DATKED010000011.1:0-15369 GCA_035512375.1 Anaerolineales bacterium | reverse complement strand
GACCCACCTGGATAATAACCAGGTCAGTGAGGTGAAGGCTGTATCCGGTTCCTGCATGATGATCAGGAGGGAGGTGATTGACCAAATTGGTTATTTGGACGAGCGCTATTTTGCCTATCAGGAAGACACCGATTATTGCTTTCACGCACGACAGATGGGTTGGAAGATTTATTACGTGCCACAGGCAGAGGTCATTCACTATGGAGGGCAGGGCGGCTCGAATATAAACCCCTATTTCAGCTCGTATCACTGGCATCGTTCCTATTTTTTATATTATCAAAAATATTTGGCCCAGGACTATCCCTTCTGGTTCCATCCGTTGTATTATCTTGCCATGCTGTTAAAGTTCCTGATCGCGCTGATAGGATTAATATTTGGAAAAGAGAAGGTTGTTGGCACGCGTAAACCTTAAAGAGATGTTTCCAGTACCTGCGACTCCTGCACCTAGGCATATCTATAATCGTAAAGGGATCAGGTTAGGGTGGTTAAAGAAAGCTGTTCGAGTCCCAGATAAAATGAATCCATATGCATAAACTCAAAGAGTCTTGGAAATTCTTTTTAGCCTATAGTTCGTTCGTTGCCATCGCGGCGATTCTTGTATTGGGTGGGACGGTTTTATCACCTTCAGAACCTCGCAACGCGTTAGTTTTAGGGCTTTCTCTGCCACGCCTGATCCTCGCACTGGGTCTGTTTTTTGTATTTGTTTTCTTCACATCTGCAGCAATCAAATCAACAAGAGAGCGGGAGTGGGCGGAAAGAACGTTTGAGCAATGGTTTGGAAAAAGTCGGCTCGGCCGGTTCATAACCTGGTTTGCCGGGATCAGCTTCGGGCTTGGATGGATCGGCTGTTTCCTGCCTTTCTATCGGGCTGGGATCCTGGCAGTTCATTGGGAACGCATGCGCCCGGCAATGGTTTTTCTCCTGCTTGCCAGCATGGCTACCCTGGCAATGAGCATCCTAAAGCGAAGCAATTTTGCACTTCAAGATCTGAAACTTTCAAAGACGTATAAATTAAGTCTTATTTTGTTTTTCCCCAGCATACTGTTTATCGGCGTGATGCTCTACAGTGGTTTTGGCGTTTCTGCTCCGGAAGATTATTGGTACGGAGCCGGGGTGCCAATATTGATATTACAGATGATCACGGCGATAATTGCCGGCGTTTTCTTTTTACAGGCCCGGAAAATGTGGAATTCCAGGCGCTTTGATCTTATTGTTTTCTTATTGATCTATGGGGTAACCGCAGTATTATGGGCGCGCGAACCTTTGCAGAGGAGCTTTTTATTTATTGGCCCATACGCGCCAAATCGTGTCTTATATCCATTTGCCGATGCCGCCCTTTTTGATACAGCAAGTCAGTTCGCTTTGATCGGTCAAAATTTCCTGTTCTTTAACGGGCAATTCTTCGAGCGCGCGGTTTATGTGAGTTTCCTGGTTTATCTTCATTCCCTCGTTGGTCAGGATTTCGAACAATTGATGGCGGTGCAGGCTGCCATCTTTGCAGTCTTCCCTGCGATTATTTATTTGATTGGAAGATCGCTGAACAGCCGTGTAATTGGCTTTGCGGCCGCGATCGTTGCCACCTTCCGAGGGATGAACTCGATCGCTGCCAGCAATATGATCGACATGGCAAACCCAAAAATGATGCTGACCGACTTCCCCACTGCGATTGGAGTGGCCCTGATTGTCTTACTTGCCTGTGAATGGTTGAAGCAGCCTCAGCAGAAATGGCACTACACTTTATGGATCGGCGGCCTCATCGGACTCTCGATCATGCTGAGGACCAACGCTCTCGTATTCCTGCTGCTTATTCCTCTCCTTGCCATTCTTAGAATGTCTTCCGAATGGAAAAAGTGGCTTGTCACTTCATTTCTTCTTATGCTGGCGGCATTTGCCATTACCCTGCCCTGGGAGCTGAGGAATCAATCCCTGGGCGGAAAAATGTACAGTTCCTTTGTCACCAAATTCCAGAGCGTGATTGAGCTCAGATACACGCCGCCCCAGCCGGATAGTTCTGCTCCACAGAAAAAGGTCCTGGCACTGCTCGCATTTAAACAGACACAGCCTGTGCTTGAACTTTACAAAGATATTGAGATTATCCAGGAGCCTTCATGCAATACAACGATCTGCTTTGTACCCAATCATTTTCTTCACAACATACTGACGTCTATATTGATTCTTCCGACTTCGTTCGTCCTTGACGATTTACGCCACACCGTAAAAGGAGACTTCCCCTATTGGCGGCCGGATTGGGATGGATCGTTTACAAATCTATCCCTCCTACTTTTTGTGCTGAATATATTTTTTATCATTCTTGGAATCAGTATTGCCTGGAAACAGCAGAGGTTACCCGGTCTTATACCGCTTGCCGTTTTTATATTCTACAACCTGTCAAATGGGTTTGCACGCACCTCGGGCGGCAGATATATAGTCCCTGTGGACTGGATCGTTACGATCTATTTTCTGATCGGTGTTTTTCAAACAATCACTTTATTTGGAAATGTTTTAGGCAGCCGGTGGCAACTTTTTACTGAGTCGGTTGCGCAAAATACTCCCAGACAAAACTTTACAAAAAATGATGCAACACGGGCGGTCGTCATCCTGGCGATCTTGTTTGGCCTGGGAGCACTGGTCCCACTTGCAGAAGTTTTGCATGTGAACCGCTATCAGGACTTTGATATTTCAAAAGCTCTTGCAGACCGTGAGGCGCAGATCGCCAGCGCCGGGCTGGACCTGCCGGAGATTAACTCATTCCTCGAGAATCCGAATGCCGAAATTTTCGTTGGACGGGCATTATATCCACGCTATTACGTAGAGAATGTGGGTGAGGTTCACTTCTATCCGGTTGTCGTGATGGGTTTTCCCCGCACTACATTTACGCTGATCGGTCCCAAGGGAGAACAGGGGATTGTCCTGCCGGGGGAGAGACCAGGGCACTTCCCTCACGCGGTCGATACACTCGTTCTTGGATGCAGAGAACAATTTTATGTGGATGCGCTGGCCGTGATTATTCTCGATGAAGAAGGCGCAGTCTATACTCGGAGTCCCGCATCGGATTTACAGTGCCCATTAAGACAGCCGGTTTGCGATAACAACCATAACTGTTACTAGGGTGGTAATCGCGGGCAGATACGTTTATCCCTTGAGCGCGCCGGCCATTAATCCGCGCAGGAAAAAACGACCGAGGAAAATGTAAACCAAAAGGGTTGGCAAGGCCGCCAGAAAAGTGGCCGCCATGAGCACATTCCACTGCACCAGCTGGCTTCCCGCAAGGTTGTTGAGCGCCACGGTCACCGGCCAGTTTGATTGGTTGGTCAGAATCACCGCAAACAGGAATTCGTTCCAGGCTTGCGTAAACTGCCAGATGATCACAACAGCAAAACTTGGTGCAGAAAGCGGGAGCATGATATGGCGATAGATCCCGAACAAACTCGCGCCATCAATGCGGGCTGCTTCGATGATCTCAGTCCCGATCCCTGCATAGTAATTGCGGAAGATCAGCGTAGTGATGGGAATACCATAGATAATGTGCACCAGGATCAAGCCGGGAAGATCCCCATACAGGTTGATGTACTGCATAAACTTCACCAGCGGGATCAGGATGCTCTGATAGGGAATAAACATTCCGAACAGGATCAACGTAAAGATCACATTTGAACCACGGAACTTCCACTTGGAAAGCAGATATCCATTGAACGAGCCCAGGAGGGCGGAGAGCAGCGCCTCGGGAATCACCATCACCAGGCTGTTCCTCAGGTTGGGTGCAAGTTGCCGGTACCCCGCAATAAAATTCTCAATACGCAGGCCAGTGGTTGGCAGGTCCCACATCGTTTTCAGATCAACTTCACTGAACGGCTTTAATCCTGTGAGCACCATTAGGTAAACAGGCAGCAAATAAAAGACCGCCAGGGCAAGCAGCGCCAGGTAAAAAAGGGATCTGACTGCCATGTGGCGGGTCATAGCTCTGCCTCCGCCCTCATGCTGCTGATCAGGTAGGGAACGACCAGGATCGCCACACTGATCAGCATGAGGATGCCGATCGCCGCACCCTTGGCGTAGTTCGTACCATCGAAAGTCGTCGTCCACATATAAATGCCGGGGACATCCAGGCGCTGGTCTTTGCGTCCGAGCGCAACGATCAGATCGAAAATCTTCAGCGACATGTGTCCAAGGATGATGACGGCGCTCAGGGTTACCGGTCTGAGCATTGGCAGGATCACATAACGGTAGACTTCGAACTCATTCGCCCCATCCACGCGTGCCGCCTCGCGGATGTCCTCTGAAATGCTGCGGATGCCGCCCAAGTAGAGTGCCATGGCAAAGCCCGAGAGCTGCCAGACTGCGGGGATGACCGTATATGCCATACCCCAGGGAGGAGGTGTGGCATGCCAGGTGCTGATGAGAGAATCAAGCCCCAGGTTTTGGAAAAGCAGATTAATGCCGGTTGTCCGGCTGCCAGTTGCCGGATTCATGAGCCAGGCCCAGACAACACCCGAGGCAATGAACGAGATCGACATGGGAAAAAGAAATATACTTCGAAACAGACTTTCCCCCTTAAGTTTTTGATCGAGCAGAATCGCCAGTCCCAGCCCTAGGATCAGGCAGCCCAAAATAAAACCGACGGTAAAAACTGCTGTATTGCGTACATCGATCAGGAAGCGCTGATCATGAAAGATCAAATCCGTGTATTGCTGCAAGCCCACCCAGGTGTAATCAGGATTAAGTCCCTTCCACCTGCTGAGCGACACTCGAACAGACCATGCAATAAAACCATAGACAAAAATAGCAACTGCCACGATGGACGGGAACAATAAAGCAATCGAGAGGACAGTCTCATTCTCGAACATGGCAACAATGATCAGTACGCCTATATAAAAGACAAGACCACTGACCAACAGCGCGATGGATGTCAGATTATTTCCGGCGATTTCCAATTCTGCAGTAGAGAGAAAGCGGAGCGAAATAATACCCGCGAGCATTAACAGGATCGCCAGAACGAGCTGTGGCATGCGAGGAGAAAGACTTCGAGTCATGGATTACCTCTTTATCGCTTGGAATATGCCGAATGATACGTCATTTTACCGCTTGTCTCTTTATTACTAAACTTTTGAGTGCAAAATTCAGGCAGAATTGTAAACTTCGAGTTTAGGTACGCATGTCTGACATACGTGCGTCACTCTGCAATCAAACCGGTCAAGGCTGTGCCATTGATGTGGACGACTTTGATCTATGTCCAAATAATTATAAATGGGCGGCTCGCTAGCGAGCCGCCCATTGCACTACTTATACATCAGTATTCTTACTGACATACGCCATCGGAAGCACAGGCATCAACCAAAGCGGTTTGGAAGCTGGCAACGTCGGACGGATTCGCCAGGAAGAGTCCGAGAGCAGTGTCGATCTCGCTCTTCCAGGCATCGTTGGCAACCACACCGTGGGTCAGACTTCCAACCACCGTATCGGTGCTCCAATCATTCGCGGCAGACTGCAGATATTCGTTGAAGAGGGATTGATCGCAGTCCGTGCGGGCGCAGATGGAACCCTTGACCGGGTTGAATGCTTCCTGACCTTCCTTGGATGCGGCAACCGTTAGCCAGGCGTTGGTGGCTTCCAGATTGGGGGCATTGGCGGGGAGCACAAAGCTATCAGAAAGGAATACGAAGATTCCGTCGGTGCCCGGAACGGGTGCCCAATCAAAATCCTCGTGAGCCGTTAGCCCCAGACCATCGGGATCTGGGTTCTCGAAATAGCCATCTGCCCAATCGCCCATGATGTTGAACGCAGCATCACCATTCGTAACTAGTTGCGCGGCAGGCTGCCAGTCAGCCAGCTGTGCAGCATCGCTATTGGTGTAAGTGAGTGCTCTGGAGAAATTTTCCAGAGCGGCGGTGACCTCCGCGCTGCTCCAGTCGGCACCTTCAGTCCAAAGCGCGTTCCACCCGTCAGCGCCTAAGGAGCCGATCATGATGTTCTCCAGCAGGTGCATCGCCGTCCACTGCGGGCCCAGCGCAAGACAGATCCGATCGGCGGCTATGAGCGTATTGCAGACCTCAAAGAATTCCTCCCAGGTAGTGGGAACTTCCACACCTGCATCGCTGAGAACAGTCGGGTTGTACCACATGACATTCGAGCGGTGGATGTTCACAGGTACCGAGTATGGGCTTCCATCCTGTGAGATCAGAGGCAGCAGGGTCCCCGGTAGAACATCGGCGAAGCCGGTCTCTGTGAAGAAATCATCCAGCGGAGCAACCTGGTTGGCTGCCACGTACGTGCCGATGATTTCCTGCCCGGCATGCGCCTGCCATGAATCTGGCGGATCACCAGCCTGCAACCGAGTTGCAAGAACGGCGCGCGCATTCGTACCGGAACCACCAGCAACCGCGGCGTTCACAAACTCAATGTCAGGATATTGCCCGGCGAAGACCTCCGTCATCGCAGTTAAACCAGCCGCCTCACCACCACCAACCCACCACGAGAAAATCTCCACCTGACCCGTGACAGGAGCCTCTGTTGCTGCGGGCGCCTCGGTGGCCGGCATCTCAGTTGCAGGCATTTCTGTTGCAGGTGCCTCCGTAGCGGGAGCTTCGGTTGCAACAGGCGCTTCCGTTGGCGCAGGGCCACATGCTGAAAGCACCATCATTGTTACCATCAGGACAGCCATCAGGCTGTACCACATTTTTTTAGACATCTTTTCTTCTCCTTAATCTGTTTGAAAATCCTATGAGTGGCCAATCCTATTTATTTACAAATTTAAGCATCACCTCCTTTTATCAAACTGCCAGTGTAAAAATAGGCGAAACAATACGTTCTACGGAACGGAAGTGTTTCACCCTAGAGACAGAGAGAAGTCGCGTGCAAGTAACCGGATTGATTACGCATAATCCTTTACCAGCTAAATTGAGGTCTTGAAGGGGGTAAAGTGGTGCTCGCAGATCGAAAAACCAGCGTTTGTATCGGCGTTGCTGGCACTTAGTTGTCGAGACAATCTATTATATAACGAATATAAGCTTTGTCAATGTAATCGTTACAAAACACACAATATGACCAGATCGTTGACATTTGTGCCTGTTGGACCTGTCTTCAACAGATCACCCAGCCTGTCGAAAAAGGGATACGCATCATTTCGGGATAAATGGACTGCCGCTTCCAGCCCAAGCGATTCTGCCCTTCGAACGGATTCACCCGTCGCCACGGCGCCTGCCGCGTCGGTAGGACCATCGTCTCCATCGGTCGCAAACGTGATCAGCATGACATCCTTCAAACCTGCCAATTCGTTAACAGCCGCCAACGCGAGTTCCTGATTCCTCCCGCCTTTGCCATCACCTCTGAGTGTGACGGTTGTTTCTCCGCCTGCAACCAGACAAAATGGGCGATCTCGCCTTGCACTGTCTACGCGCAGACGATGAGCCAGTTCGCGCCCCACATCGCGTGCTTCCCCTTGTAATTCGCTGGTCAGGATTTCCGCATGAAAGCCTTCACGCTCTGCCTGTTCTACTGCAGCGCGTGCCGCGAGCCGATTATCTCCGATGATGATATTCTGAACAGGAGCACTGACGCGCAAGCCGCCGTCTCGAAGATTCCGCGCAGCGGTACCGGCGAGCGTCGTATCAGAACTTGTTAGTAAATGGTAAATCGTTACTGACACTCGATCTTGTAATTGATACTTTCTCAAAATATCGAGTGCATCGTCTCTGGTTGTTGGGTCAGGCACAGTAGGACCTGACGCAATGGCTTCCATTGGACTACCTATGACATCTGACAAAATCAGGCTGATGATCTTGGCATTGGTCGCGTCTGCCAGCCCACCGCCTTTGACCCGATCGAGCTGGCGCCGCAGAATGTTGATCTCGTCGATAGGCGCGCCGCTGGACAGTAACAATGATGTAAGTTTCTGCAAATCCTTCAAAGGAACATAGGGTGCAGTCACCAAAGCCGAGCCACCTCCTGAAATTAAACAGACCAGCGTATCCTCTTCTTTCAGAGAAGAAACATATTCCAGAACGCGTTCTCCTGCGTGAAGCGAGCGCGCGTCCGGGATGGGATGCCCGCCCTCGATAACGGTGAAGAACTCGCGGCTGAGGCCCGAGGCGAACTTCGTGACAGCGAGTCCGCCGGAGAGTGGAATCCGCTCAGCGAGCGCGTCCATCATCGGCAGTGCGGCCTTCCCAATCCCCAGACCATATACACGACCCTCAATATCTGGAAGATATTTTTGTACTGCTTTGAATGGGTCAACGGCTTCGAGCGCAGCAGCCAAAATGCGCATGATACGTGGATCGTTCAAGCTGTGTGTCGCGAAACGACTTATATCCATATCTGTTATCATAACAGAAACATTCTGGGAGACACGATGTCAAAACCAAAAGTATTTGTCACCCGAGCCATTCCTGAAAAAGGCTTTGAGATCATCAGCGATTTTTGTGACGTGGATGTCTGGCCCCAGGAGTTACCGCCCAGTCGTGATGAATTATTGCAACACATGCATGGTGTGGATGGTTTGTTGTGTCTGCTCACCGATAAGATCGATGGAGAGGTAATGGATCAGGCGGGACCCCAATTCAAGGTGATCAGCAATCATGCCGTGGGCTTTGACAACATCGATGTAAATGCCGCCACTGCGCGCAAAATCCCGGTGGGCAACACGCCCGACGTGCTGACCGATGCCACCGCTGATTTTGCCTTTGCATTGATGATGTCTATCGCCCGTCGGATCCCGGAGTCGGAACGTTACGTGCACGCTGGGAAATGGAAGACCTGGGGACCGATGACACTGCTCGGCGTAGACATCAAGGGGGCAACACTTGGTTTGGTCGGGTTCGGGCGGATTGGTAAAGCCATGGCGCGCCGCGCAGTTGGGTTCGATATGCGCGTGATCTATTACGACCCAAGCGAAACCAAGTCGAATCCCAACCTCGAAGCCCTCCGCGTGGATTTTGAGACTTTGCTCAAGGAATCAGATTTCATCTCACTCCACGTACCGCTGACACCTGGTACGCGTCACTTGATCGACTCAGAAGCCTTGTCGAAGATGAAGCCCGATGCGGTGCTTGTGAATACTGCCCGGGGTCCTGTTGTTGATCCTAATGCACTGTATGAAGCACTGAAAGAGCGACGAATTTTTGGAGCCGGGTTGGATGTGACCGAACCGGAGCCCATTCCACCTGATAGCCCATTACTGACGCTCGATAACGTTATCATTGCACCGCACATCGCCAGTGCAAGCAAAACCTCGCGCGACCAAATGTCCTGGATGGCGGCGCAGAATTTGATCGCGGGCTTGAAGGGCGAGCGATTGCCGAACTGTGTCAACCCGCAGGTGTATGCACAAAAATGACAGGTAGCCGCGTTCTTATGCTAGAATCCGATTGCTGCCTTAATGCGCTTCTCAAGACTGTTTTTCCACCCTGATCAACCCAGCCATCATCACTGCTCAACGCCTGAAGTCTCTTTGCCTTGCGGGTATCGAGGCCAGGCTCACTTTTCCGGAGGATATAAAATGACATCTTCAACGCGTTCGCATTCACCCTTCATCGTGATATTGCTCATCATTGCATTTGTCCTGCCTGCGATCGCTGGCTTTGGCGTACAAACTGCCGTAGCCAAACCCAAAGATCAACAGGTCACGCTAGCCAGCTATGAGCTGATCGGCACCCTCAACATTCCCACAGGGGCTCAATTCGAAGGCACCGAAATAGGCGGCTTGTCCAGCATCACCTATGACCGGGCCCGTAATGTCTACTATTCCATTTCAGACGACCAGGGCACGATCGACCCAGTTCGCTACTACACGCTGGACATCGACGTTTCCGATGGACAGCTGGACCCCGGTGACATTACCTTTCTGGATGTCACTATAATCCGAGATGCATCAGGGGCGCCCTACCCACCAGGGTCACTCGATCCGGAGGGTCTGACCATGGCGCATGGAGGCCAGCTGTACTTCTCATCGGAAGGTTTTGCCAACCGAATCCCTCCTGTCGATCCCTTCATCAACAGAATGAACCTGACTGGCCGCCACACCCGGTCCCTGGAGATCCCTGACAAATTTTTGCCCGATGGCGTCAGCCAGGGTGTGCGTCTCAACCTGGGATTCGAAAGCCTGAACGTCACGCCTGATCAGAAGACGCTGGTAACGGCTTCCGAGGGCGCGCTGGTACAGGATGGTCCCGCCGCCAATGTTGGTCAGGAGAGCTTTGCGCGCATCCTGCAATACCGGTTAAGCTCCGGGCGACCGGGGAGCGAATATGTGTATGTTGTCAATCCGGTGGCAGAAACCCCGGTCCCGCCGGATGCATTCCGGGTCAATGGACTGGTGGAGCTGCTTCCCCTCGATAACCTCGGCACGATGCTGGCCCTGGAGCGCTCCTTCTCGGTGGGGGCGGAAGGGTTAGGCAATACGATCTGGCTCTACGAGATCCAGACCCAGGATGCAACCGATGTGTCGGGTTACTTCTCGCTTCCCAGCGACTTTGAGCCGGTATCCAAGCGCTTGATCCTGGATGTGGAGGCAGACCTGGGGATCGAGCCGGATAACATCGAGGGCATGGCCTTCGGCCCCGCCCTGCCCGATGGACGCCTGCCGTTGATCCTGGTCAGCGACAACAACTTCGCCGCCAGCCAATCCACACAGTTTATCGTCCTGGCTGTGGAGCTCGATGAGGTTCCGACCGATTGATGTTGTGTGATCTTTGAGAGTTTGCTGAAAAATTGGCAATTCGCCCCACAACAAATGGGTCGGCAGTTGAACTGCCGACCCATTTTGTAAATCCGAACAACTAGCTTTCCTTGCCGTACGAAACTACGTTCCGTCGGTCGTGTCACCCTCCTCCGGTTTGAAGTCGGTATTGATGTCATTGCCTGATCCGCCGCTGAAGGAGTCGGCGCCGCTGCCTCCGGTCAGGTTGTCATCGCCATTGTTGCCGAATAGATCGTCATCGCCCGCGCCGCCGTCGAGTGAGTCATCCCCGCTGCCGCCGTTGAGGGTGTCATTTCCACCGCCGCCGAAGAGCGAGTCGTTTCCGTTGTTGCCATTCAGCGTATCGTTCCCAAAGCCGCCAAAGATCAAGTCGTTGCCATTGCCGCCGTGGATGATATCGTCACCGCCGTTGCCACAGATGACATCATTCCCATTCCCGCCAAAGATGATGTCGTTACCACCCATAGCCACGATGACGTCGTCACCATTCGTACCATGGATTTCACCACCGCCGGGCGTGCCGACGATCGTAGCCGGGAGTCCGTTGCAGGTGGGGATGAGGTCTAAGCCGACGATAACCGGATCATGGTCCGAGGAGCGGTAGGGATCCGGAGCGTAGATGGCATCTTGGGCATCCTGCTTGAAGGTCGTATCATAGTCAATTGCATCCGGCTCATCCGCGTTGATGTGCCAGACTGTTGCACCGGCGACTTCGTCGAGCAGAGGCTCGATGGCAAGGGCATGGTCGAGGTAGCCCAATTGCCCGTCGAACAGGTAAGAGTAGGCAAACTCGCCAATGAAGTGGAAGAGTAGGTCGGTGTAATCGTCACTCGTGCCTAAGGTATCATCCGAACCTTCAAGGATCGCGTCAATCGGGTCTTCCTTGTCGTAAGCATTCAAGTCGCCTATGATCAGGAAGTCCTCGTCATCGCTGCTGGTCGGGTCCGACGCCAGCCAATCTACTAATGCCTCGGCGGCGGCCTTGCGGGTCAGGTTACAGTTACCCGAGCCATCCCCAGTATCGGGATCGCCGACATCGTTACAATCCGAGCCTTTGGACTTCAGATGGTTGACAGCCACTGTGAAGATGCCGCCACCAGTATTATCCTGGAAAGTCTGAGCCAGGGCAGGCCGGTTGAATTCGTCAAGGAAGCGGGCATCCACCGATGAGTCAAGGATGGCATAATCACCTACAGGTGAGACAGAGTCCGGCTTGTAGATGAAGGCAAGCCGAATCGCATCGGTGCCGATGGCGCCTGTCGCGATGTAACTGTACGTCCCGGCACCCATCGCAGCGTTCAAGCCACTCACGAGGTCCGCGGTGGGTACATCGCCCGGATGGTTCTCGATCTCGATCAAGCCAACGATATCCGCATCGATTTCGACCAGGGCCGCAATGATCTTAGCGCGCTGGCGGGTGAGCTCCTCTCCATCATCAGCGCCGCGGCATTCCTGGTTAGCAGCGGGGCCACAGATCTCCGCGCCGGTGTCGATCGTGGTGAAGTAGTTGAGCACGTTGAACGAGGCAACCTTCAGGCTTCCGCCTACATCATCCGGAGATTCCGGACGAGGATCGGCCGGTGTGTAATCTGCGCCCTGTGTCGGTTGGATGCGGTACAGACTGAAGGCAAAGTCCATGACGCCGGTTACGTTGGCAACCGTATCGCCATGGCGGAACAGATTCGTCAGATCGAATTCATTCCCGTTGGGGTGGATAGCCGGGTCCGGATTCTGATTGCCGCGACCATCATCCAGGGTAATACGGTTTAACAAATAATCTGCCATCGCATCGGACGCGTCTGTCGAGCCGGGTTCAAACTGCGCCGTCGGCTGGAAGCGGACATCCGTTGTCAGAACAATTTCCCCGAAGCGGTCGAAGTTGAAGAACTCGGAGATGACCAGTGCTTGCGGAATTGTGACCAGCATGCCTTCGAAAGCTTCGAAGTCACTAACAGATGTGACGGGCAGGCTGACTGTCGCTGCCGTTGCTACACCACCGCTGCCGCAGTTCGCAAAGTTGATAATGCTCTGCAACCGTGTAAGTCCGAAGTTTTCGGCAACAGTGCCCTGGACGCGCACCACATCGCCTATGCTGGGTGTATTGGTGTTATCAAGAACGTGAATACCTTCCGACGTCATTGGGTCGGCATCCACCTCAGCGTCCTCCTCCTGGACATGATAGCCGCCAATCTGGTTCGGACCCTGGAAATTCGAGACGACAACACCCTCTATGACCACAATCTCGCCGACCAGGGGGCTGGAGGCACCATTGCCCTGCACATCGTGGATAAGGGTCGCCGTATCAGAACAGACACCAAACGGCGGTGGAGGTGGCGGGCAATCATTTGCAGCACCTGGTGTACTCGCGCGTTCAATGAAATCAACATTATTGACATCCGTATCGAAACCATCAGGACAGCGCGAGATACTTTGCGCGCCAGAAGCATTATCAACCAAACCTGCTCCTGAACCTTCGGTATAAGGTGCCCCGGTATCACCCTCATAACTAACTGTATCGATGATCGATCCATTAAACAAGAGTGCAACTGCATCGGGAGCGCCATTCTGAATGAGGTTCGTATCCGGTGTAACATCCAAATCACAATTAGCAACATTGGCTGCGTTACCACAGAGTACAAAATACTCTCCAGGGGCAAGGTTCATAGCGGGAAGAGCAAAGAGACCATACTGAATCGCGCCGCCGGCATTGCCATTCACCATTTGAATGCTGTAACTGCTAAGATCAACGCCAACACTATCGTTGTTGCGAATTTCGACGAACTCCGCGGTGTCAGTACTGGGTTGATCGTAATCAATTTCGTTAATGACGAGTGCAGCAGCAGTCGCGCCACTCTCCGTGTCAAAGCTGAAAACATAGTCCGCAGCCATATTATCTGGCGGATCATCTGTATCTTGATCCGTCACCTGCGCGGCGAAGACTGTAACCGTACATGATTCACTATTGACAAAATCAGTATCAGGATCGAGTGTGAAGGTCGTCGGTCCGCCGCTGACTGTTGCAGTGTGGGAACCGCTCGTGATGCATGTGATGTCAAACCAGCTTCCGGTTACATCCACAGCTTCACTGAAGGTGATGTCAACGTTCGCGCCGACTGCGACGTTTGTTGCACTATCGGCTGGATTGGTGCTGGAAACAGCCGGTGCCGCATCGCCAGCTCCGAAGGACTGTCCAGTATTCGGATTGCCAAATGTATTGGCTGCTGTAGCTGTCCACATGAAATCGCCATAATTGTCACCTGTGCCAGTTAACTGCAAAGAGGAGCCAACTACTTCTGTGCCAGCCTGACTTACACCAATATCTGTACTTTCTAATCCATCAGCTGCTCCACCAACCGCGGTAAAGGTACCTTCATAACTTAGGAATTGAACTACAGTACTGCTTGCATCAACTAATGCAATACCATCTGGTGCACCATTCTGGATCCCGTTAACAGGGTAATTAATAACGACTGTGCCATAGCCGCCTTGCTGGTCCGCGATGATTCCACTTAGTGCATCGGTATCATAAACAGCTCCGTTGGAGCCATTGTACAGCACAATACTCCACCCAGTCAGGTCTGTTCCTGCCGGTCCGGCAATTTCTATAGCTTCGCCAGTGTCAGTTCCAGTATTGTCATAATGTATTTCGTTGATGAAAACAGTAGTTGAGGGATTTGCAACCGCCCCCGCACTCTGCATCGGCAAAGCAACCAGTATCAACGCCAGGATCGTTACTGCTGAAAACATCTTGTTGAAATGTTTATTCATACTACTCTCCTCAAGTATTTTTTTAGGATTGTGGAAATAAGCCATTACGGCCTAGGGGTTGGTGTGAAGGTCGGTTTTGATGAACGCGAGGCACCTCCTGAAGGATATTTACATAATAACCTTGTATCGTTGAATTCCCTCCTGTCTTATCCATTTTAGGGCAAGCTTAACAAAAAAGCAAGGCAAGTGTAACCTATTGGTAAATTTTTAAGTTAAGTATTTGTTTAGACTTCTCTAGCGGCTCAGGACACTCCCCCGCCGCAGATTTGGGAAGCAGTATAATGCCGCCCATGTCATCGCTCCGCGTTGCGCTCACAAAACTATGGACCCGCGACAGCAGCATCCTGCTGGGCGGGTTTTTGGTTACTGTCATCCTGATAATTTATATCTGGTGGCCCCTTGCGGAGGAATACCTCGCCTACGTGGATTGGAATGGCGTATGGTGGCGCTACATTGACTGGCTGCTGATCGGCATTTTCGGGTTCATGTCCGTCACGATCATCGCCCGGGCGGACCTCAAAAGCGATCTGCTGATCATCTTCGTCGGCATCTGTGGCGGACTTGCGATTGAGTCGTGGGGTACGCAGACCAACCTGTGGTTCTATTACACGGACGAACGTCCACCGTTGTGGATCATCCCTGCCTGGCCGATCGCGAGCCTATCCATTGACCGAATTACACGTGCATTGATTTTTTTAAACACAAAGGTCTCAAAGCACACCAAGGACTCAAAAAGGAATTCCTTTGTGACCGTAGTGTCCTTTGTGTTTAATTTCAGAACTCTTTACTGGCTGACCTTCGCTTCTTTCCTAAGCCTGATGCTGGTCTTCGTTGCGCCGACGTTCGACAAGTCCTATACCTGGCTCTCACTTGGACTGTGTATTTTGCTCATCCTGAGTCCAACAGAT
>DATKED010000010.1:0-3470 GCA_035512375.1 Anaerolineales bacterium | reverse complement strand
CTGAATATCGTCATTTCGGGAGGCACGGGCTCAGGCAAAACCACTCTTCTCAACGTCCTTTCCAGTTACATACCTGAAGAGGAACGGATCATTACAATCGAAGACGCGGCTGAGTTGCAGCTTCAACAGGATCACGTTTTGCGCATGGAAACGAAAGTTGCCAACACAGATGGCAAAGGCGCTGTATCCATTCGAGACCTGGTTCGCAACTCATTGCGCATGCGCCCTGACCGTATCGTCGTGGGCGAATGTCGCGGCGGTGAAACTTTGGATATGTTGCAGGCCATGAATACAGGTCACGATGGGTCGCTCACAACGTTACATGCAAATTCACCGCGCGACGCGCTCTCACGCATGGAAACCATGGTAATGATGGCAGGCATGGACCTGCCGCTAAAAGTCGTGCGGCAACAGATCTCGTCGGCTGTTGATCTCATCATTCAGCAGACGCGCTTGAAGGATGGTACACGGAAAGTAACTGCCATTACCGAAGTGGTGGGCATGGAAGGTGAAATCGTGGTGCTCACTGATATCTTCAAATTTGACCAAACGGGCATTGGCGAGAATGGAAAGATCATCGGTGAATTAAAAGCAACAGGCATCAGACCGATCTTTGGTCCGCGCCTGGAAGCAGCGGGTTTCAAACTTGGCGGTGAAATTTTCATGCCTCCCGGTGGAATTAATTTGGGGCAAAGGCGATAGCGATTCCATAGCCTCTGCTATAATCAGGCAAATGCCTCTGTTGTTAATACAGGAGGTTCCAGAGGATCCATGGATACAAAGTCGCAGATTACGATTCGCACAAAGACACTCGGACTATTGATCCGTGATGCGCGCCTTGCGGCGCGTAGGAGCGTGCAGGAATGTGCGGAGGCAATTGGCATCCGCAAGAGCATATTCCGTGCCTATGAAGAGGGACTTAAAGCTCCTTCCTTGCCGGAGTTGGAGACGCTGGTCTATTATCTTGACCTGCCCATCGATCATTTCTGGAGCAAGGAAATCAAATCAGAAAGTGCTTCCCGCAATGAGCGGCTCGACCTGCAAAAACTATTGGTCGTGCGCCAGCGCAAGATTGGTGCGCTTTTACGGCAGGAGCGTATGAAATCCAGTACTTCCATCCGCAATCTCGCGCATGAAACCGGGATTGCCAGCTCGCGCATCAAAGCCTTTGAACTGGGGGAACGTGCCATCCCAATCCCTGAGCTGGAGGTGCTGGTCAGAACATTGGGGGGAAGGATCGAAACTTTTTTTGATCGGAATGGACCCGTCGGGCAATGGATGATCAGCGAGGAAGGAGTTCAACAGTTCCTTGAACTGCCCATGGAATTGCGCGAATTCGTTGCGATGCCGGTCAACCGTCCCTATTTGGAACTGGCGATGAAGCTGAGCAATATGTCGCGGGATAAATTGCGTTCTGTGGCAGAAGATTTGCTCGATATCACCTTCTAGGATTGCCCGTGGACCAACTCGATCCCATTATCCTCGCCGAGGAAGGCAAGCAGGAATACGAGAAAGAAAACTATCTTGCCGCGGCAGATTTATTTTTGCAAGCCGCGCAAACTTACACATCGGCGAAGGATGAGTTGAACGCGGCCGAGATGAAGAATAACCAGAGTGTTGCTCTGCTTCAGGCTGGGAGAGCAAAAGAGGCGCTGCAAGCTACGGATGGGACGGAAGAGATCTTCCAGAAAGCGGGTGATGTCAAGCGCCAGGGAATTTCGGTCAGCAACCGTGCGGCTGCATTGGAAGGACTCAAGAAGTGGAATGAAGCACTCGCTGAATATGACCGCGCTGCCGCGCTCTTCGAACAGATCGGTGAAGGCGACATGCATTCGATCGTGCGCAAAGCCGCAGCAAATATCAACCTCAAACGCGGACGCATTGTCGATTCCCAAATGGACGTGTATGACTCTTTACGACTGGTGGAAAAACCCACGCTCATCCAGCGCATTATGAAATTTCTGGTGCGTATGGGGTTCAGATAACAACTTTTCGTCATTGCGAGCCCAGCGGGCGAAGCAATCCCCAAACGCGTGGTGAGACTGTTTCGGGCAATATGCTTTGCGCACTGCCCTGGCAATAAATCCCGTAAGGTAAATAGTGATCAATACTCTCGTCCGCCCGGCAGATCTCGGCGATCATCAACAATTATCGAACCTGATCTTTTTTGAGACCCGCCTGCATCGTCATCTTGACTGGCGCTCGCCGTTGGAATGGCTGGGCGCTCCGTATTATTGGGCGCTGGAGGAAGGCGGGCAGATCACGGCTGCGCTGGCTTGTCCAACGGAAAGAGCAGGGATTGCCTGGGTGCGGCTGTTTGTCTATACGGGACGCTGGTCTGCAGAGAATACGTGGAATATGCTCTGGTCCACTGCCCGGGAGCAGATCGCGCGTGCAGGCGGTGCGACGGTCGCGGCGATTGCGATCCAGCCCTGGTTTCAGGAAATTTTGGCGGGAAGCGGGTTCGAGAACCGTCAGCAGATCGTGATGCTCGAATGGCGCTACCAGCCGTCGGCGGCGCGCGAAGCGAATGGGATCCGCATCCGCAAAATGACGGAGGATGATCTCGCCGAAGTCGAAAAGACGGACGCCGCATCGTTTGATCCATTGTGGCAAAATCCGCTCGAGACGATTCGCAGGGCTTTTGCCCAGGCGTTGTACGCGACGGTCGCAGAGAATGAGCGTGGGATCATTGGCTACCAGCTCAGTACGGGAGGCGGGCAACGCGCACACCTTGCGCGGCTGGCTGTGCATCCGGTGGTGCAGGGCAAGGGTGCGGGGAGAGCCTTGTTGAGTGATCTGTTTCGGTATATTACATATGCCGGTATTGCAAGACTTTCAGTGAACACACAAAGTGATAATAACGTTTCCTTGAGCCTGTATCAGCGCATGGGGTTTCTGCGTACCGGCGAAAAGTATCCCGTGTATACTTTCGATGTGTCTCCTTAATCGTGACATAAGCCTTGCGAAGGTTTGATTGGCATGGTCTATCAATGAGCAAAACCTTTGCAAGGTTCGCGGCAGGATGTATTCGCCAATTATGAGGAGGTAAGATGAACGTCAGAGAAGATGCAGTGATCATTAATTCGCTTGTGCGCCAGGCGCTGACCTCTGCCCAGGAGGTGATGGGCGATAACGGTTTGAACGCCGTCCTGCGGACCAGCGGGTTGGAAAGATTTATCGGTAACCTCCCGCCAAATAACCTTGAGCCAGCGATTCAAGCTTCGCAATATGCCAGATTGAATCAAGCCATAGAGGACTTTTATGGCCGCGCCGGCAAAGGAATGCTGCGCCGCATCGGTAAAGCCTCATTTCAATATGGAGTAAGGGAGCAGGCCGCGTTGCTTGGTGTTGCAGGCGTGGCCCTCAAGTTGCTGCCTGAAAAGCAGCGTATCAAATTTATTTTGAATGGAATGGTGGACGCGCTGAAGAAGAGCAATCCGCAGGTGAATGCCTGGGTGGATGAAAGC
>DATKED010000009.1:0-4384 GCA_035512375.1 Anaerolineales bacterium | reverse complement strand
GAAGGACTCGAACCCGTCCACGCGAATCATAATCATGGCGTGATGCTTGGATAGGCAGGTAGACAAGTCCCCCGGGAAATGTCGCCACGGTGCTGCGAGTAGACCTGTCCCACCTGTGTACTTGTATACATATTTGTCTGGATAGCTTCAAGGAACCTATGCCAAAAACTCTCTTTCAAAAGATCTGGGACTCTCACGTTGTTACCGAACAACCCGAGTCGCCCGCCATCTTATATATTGACTTGCATCTCGTCCACGAAGTGACTTCGCCGCAGGCTTTCACGGGTCTGCGCCAACGCGGGCTTAAAGTCCGCCGTCCTGGGAAGACTCTTGCAACGATGGATCATTCCATCCCCACGACTCCGCTTGATGTCCCCCTGGCAGATGCCTTAGCCGCGGCGCAGATCAAGCAGATGGAAGTCAATGCTTCTGAATTTGGGATCATCCTGCATGGCATGGATAGCCCCCACCGCGGCATTGTGCATGTGATCGGACCCGAACTGGGTCGAACCCAGCCAGGCATGACCATCGTCTGCGGAGACAGCCACACTGCAACGCACGGAGCCTTTGGCGCGCTCGCCTTTGGGATCGGCACCTCCGAAGTGGAACATGTGCTCGCCACGCAGTGCCTTCTGCAAAAGAAACCAGAGACGTATGAAGTACGCGTTAATGGGAGTCTGGCACAGGGTGTTTCTGCGAAGGATATCATCCTCGCGCTCAACGCAAAAATTGGAGTTGGTGGGGGAACGGGTCATGTTCTTGAATACACAGGTGAAGCCATCCGTGGACTCAGCATGGAACAACGCATGACCATCTGCAATATGTCCATCGAAGGCGGGGCACGCGCAGGCATGATTGCTCCCGATGACACGACGTTTGAATATTTGCATGGACGAGAGTTCGCACCGAAAGGTGAAGAATGGGATAAAGCAGTTGGAAAGTGGAAGTCTCTTCCTACTGACGAAGGAGCGACTTACGAAAAGTCCATCGCGCTCGATGCCTCTGAGCTTGAGCCCATGATTACCTATGGCACAAACCCCGGGATGGGAATGAAGATTACAGAGCGCGTTCCTCGAATTGACTCTTGCAGAGATGCTTCCCAACGCGCAGCATATGAAAAAGCCTTGAAATACATGGGCCTTCAACCTGGGCAATCCCTGCTTGGTCACAAGGTGGACGTGGTCTTCATCGGCTCCTGCACGAACTCACGCATCTCTGATTTGCGTCTTGCAGCATCATTGCTCAAAGGTCGCAAAGTCGCTGACGGTTTACGTGTAATGGTTGTTCCCGGGTCACAAGATGTGAAGAAACAAGCCGAATCTGAAGGCTTGGATAGGGTCTTCAAAGAAGCAGGTGCGGAATGGCGTGAAGCAGGCTGTTCGATGTGTATTGCGATGAATGGCGATCAACTGCAACCAGGTCAATATGCAGTCTCGACAAGTAACCGCAACTTCGAAGGCCGGCAGGGCAAAGGCGGGCGCACCTTCCTCGTCTCTCCATTGACCGCCGCGGCGACTGCACTCACTGGCAGAGTCACTGATGTCCGCACAATGTTGAGTTAATAATGGTCACAGACGAAGTTTGGAAGATACCTGCAATCGTCAATCGCTTTCTTTCCTATCGCGCCGCGATCCCGCTGGCGCAGGAACAGATTGGCGTCATGACGTCCATTCTCAAAACGCGAGAACAAGCTGTTGAAGCATTTCTCGATCTGGGTTGCGGCGACGGAATCCTGGGCGCGGCGATTCTTGGTGAATACCCATCCAGCCACGGGGTGCTGGTCGATTTCTCCGAGCCAATGCTTGAGCAGGCGCGCGAGCAACTAAATGAGTATTCAGGTCAGCTTGTTTTTGAGAATATCGATTATGGCGATCCAGCCTGGGTGAACTCGGTGCAGGACAAAGCTCCGTTTGACGCGATTGTTTCGGGTTATTCCATCCACCATCAACCTGACGCGCGCAAACATCAAATTTATGAAGAGATCTTTTCTTTGCTCGAGCCTGGCGCTTGGTTCATCAATATTGAACACGTCTCGTCGGCTGCACAAGTTAACATCGACTTGTTTGAGCATCATTATGTCGCCGCTCGTTTTGCCATCCAACAGCGGGATGGCCGCACTCGCACCTTCGACCAGATTGCGGAAGAGTATAAAAACCGACCCGACAAAGCCGCCAATATTTTAGCGCCCACAGAACTTCAATGCGACTGGTTACGTGAGATCGGCTTTGAAGAAGTGGATTGTTACTTCCGTATCTATGAACTTGCCATTTTCGGCGGACGGAAGCCAAATCGTAAATCCAAAACCTAAAAATACCGGAAATCATTTTATGGCTCAATTCACTACCCTTACTTCCCGTTTCGTCGTTATCCCAGCCTGTGATATTGATACTGATCAAATCATCCCGGCGCGCTTCCTCAAAGCCACGGATAAGAACGGCATGGGTGATAACCTCTTTGCTGATTGGCGCTATCACGCTGATGGCTCTCCCAAAGTCGATTTTATTCTCAACAAGCCTGAAGCAGCGGGCTGTCAAATTCTGTTGGCAGGTGATAACTTTGGCTGTGGCTCGAGCCGTGAACATGCTCCATGGGCGCTCACCGGATATGGCTTCCGCGCAATCATCTCCACATCCTTTGCGGATATCTTCCGCAATAACGCTTTGAAGAACGGACTCCTTCCAATTATTGTGGATGAGAAGACTCACCAACTGTTTTATGATCTCCTGGACGAAGCGCCTCGCCCCGAGCTGACGATTGATCTTACGTCACAAACGCTATCCTATCCGGGAGGTTCAGTCACATTCCCAATCGATTCGTTTAACAAAGCTTGTTTGCTTAATGGTGTTGATGAGCTCGGTTACATTATGAGCTTTGAAAACGAGATCGCGGCTTTCGAGCAAGTCCGACCATAGATCAAAGACGCCGGGCCGTAAAACACGGTCTACCGTCTACTATCGACGGTCAGAGAAGAGATGTTATGCAGCAAATTCAAATTTACGATACGACCCTCCGCGACGGAACCCAATCAGAAGGCTTTACGCTTTCCAGCAACGATAAGATCCGGATCGCTCAAAAACTCGATGATCTGGGTGTTGCCTTTATTGAAGGCGGCTGGCCCGGGTCGAACCCAAAGGATGTGGAGTTTTTCGAGCGCGCCCGCGATATGCAATGGAAGAACGCACTGATCGCTGCATTCGGCTCCACCTGCCGCGTCAAAGGCGGACCTGAAGATGATGCGAACATCAGAGCGCTGATCGAATCGCATACACCGGTCTGCACGATCTTTGGCAAGACATGGACGCTGCATGTCAGGGATGTTTTGCTCACCACACTGGAGGACAATCTGCGAATCATCGAGCAATCGGTTGCCTACCTCAAAGTCAGTGGCAAACGCGTCATCTACGACGCGGAGCACTTTTTCGATGGCTACAAAGCAGATTCCTCCTACGCGTTAGAAACGTTGCAAGCGGCGATCCGGGGTGGCGCGGAGACTGTCGTTTTGTGCGATACGAACGGTGGGACATTACCGTGGGATGTGGAACGCATCATTCGCGAACTGAAGCCTGTTCTCGGACATCCATTTGGAATCCACACTCACAACGACTCTGAATGTGCTGTCGTCAATTCCTTGACTGCTATACGTGAGGGCGCGGTTCAAGTGCAGGGAACGATCAATGGGGTCGGTGAACGTTGTGGCAACGCAAACTTAATTTCCATTATGGCAGATCTTGAGCTCAAGATGGGTTACCAATGTCTGCCTGCTGGCAAGATCAATTGTCTTTATGAACTCTCCCATTTCGTGGCGGAAGTTGCAAATATCACTCCTGACGAACATTTGCCGTTTGTCGGTAAATCTGCATTTGCACATAAAGGTGGGGTCCACGTAGCGGCAATGAGACGGAGCGCGAAATCCTACCAGCACCTTGAACCGGAATTGGTCGGTAACAAAATGCGCGTGGTTGT
Organism: Anaerolineales bacterium; assembly: GCA_035512375.1. Lineage (GTDB taxonomy): Bacteria > Chloroflexota > Anaerolineae > Anaerolineales > Villigracilaceae > Defluviilinea. The sequence continues at coordinate 421 of DATKED010000009.1, read as the reverse complement.
TTCTGATCTGTCCGGTCGCGGCAATCTGTTGAGTAAAGCAGAAGAGCATGGGGTGGAGGTCGAAGGTGAAGAAATCCTGCCTGTCTTGAATGACATCAAGGAACTGGAGGCGCGTGGCTTTTCCTTCGAAGCTGCCGAAGCCTCCGTTGCGATGATGTTGAAGCGGCAGGAATATGGCTATAAACCTCCCTTTGAACTTGTGGACTTCCTTGTCAATGTGGAACACCGCCAGGGACGCGGCATCTTTGCCGAAGCAATGGTCAAGGTGCGCGTGCAAGGCGAATTGCTCCATACGGCTGCTGAGGGGAATGGCCCCGTCAACGCACTGGATAATGCTCTGCGGAAAGCGCTGCTTGGATATTATCCACAGCTTGCAGATTTTCATTTATCTGATTACAAGGTCCGTATCCTGGATTCAGAC
>DATKED010000008.1:0-10759 GCA_035512375.1 Anaerolineales bacterium | reverse complement strand
TAACCGTTCCACATATTCCTTGACCATTCTCCTGGTGGAGAATTGTGGGATATTCGTCTTCAAGGATTCCTTGACACGTGCAACCCATTCGTGAGAGATATCGGTCTGATCGCGGTCGTAATATAAGGGAATGATCTCATTTTCCAAAGTAGTGTATAAGCTTTCAGCATCCTGGGCATCTTGAAGGCTCTGTGATTCCATCTCCTTGTCTTCGCCAATCGCCCAGCCGTTGCGACCGTTAAAGGCTTCGCGCCACCAGCCATCCAGCACGGAGAAGTTCAGCGCGCCGTTGAGTGCGGCTTTCATACCAGAGGTGCCGCTGGCTTCCATGGGACGACGCGGGGTATTCATCCACACGTCCACACCCTGGACAAGATAACGTGCCAGATTCATATCGTAATCTTCAAGGAAAACGATCCGTCCGCCTGTCTCTGCACGCTTGACCTGTCGATAGACCTGTTGGATCAACTGCTTGCCGGGCTCATCGGCAGGGTGAGCCTTGCCTGCGAAAATGATCTGCACAGGCATGTTCGGACGATTGATAATATTCAGCAATCTGTCTATATCCGATAGAACAAGACTTGCCCGTTTATAGGTTGCAAAACGACGCGCAAATCCAATCGTCAATGCATAGGGGTTGAGCAGCACCCCCGAAGAGACAACCTGCACAGGGTGGAAGCCGCCCACTTTCCAGCGATCGCGCACACGTTCGCGCATATAAAACGTCAGTTTACGTTTGAGGTGCTGACGCACCGCCCACAATTCGTCGTCAGGGATATCGTCAATATTCGTCCATCGATCAAACTCGTCAAGATGATCCAGCCAGTCTTTGCCGAGATACTCCTTGAACAAATTGACCAGTCTGCGCGCCATCCAGTTTGAAACATGGACGCCGTTGGTCACATGGGTGATGGGCACATCCTCTTCCGATTTTTCGGGCCACAGGAATTGCCACATCTTGCGCGCCACCTGCCCATGCAGTTCCGAGACACCGTTGCGCCCCTCTGCGTTCCGCAATGCCAGCACGCCCATGCCGTACATTTCGCCCTGCGGCATCTGGTGACGCGCAACGTCAAAGAATTGCTCTCGGGTCAGGTTGAGCTGCGGCCAGATGGCAGAAAGATATTTTTCAATTAACCACAAGGGGAATTCATCATTCCCGGCAGGGACGGGCGTGTGCGTGGTGAACACGTTATTGCGGCGCGTCTTTTCCATGGCTTCTTCGAATGTGTGACCAGATGCCACGAGCTCACGCGCCCGTTCCAGAGTTAAGAACGCTGCATGTCCTTCATTCATGTGCCAGACGGCTGGGTTGTACCCCAGCGCGCGTAAGGCGCGGACGCCGCCGACACCCAGCAGGAGTTCCTGCATGACACGGCGGTCCAGGTCAGACCAGTAGAGGCGCGAGGTCAATCGTTTATCGGAATCAGTATTCGGGTCCAGATCCGAATCGAGCAAATAGAGCGGAATGCGTCCAACGCGGATCTCCCATAATCCTAAAGCAACTGATCGGTCAGGGAATTCCACCTCGACCGTCATCCGATTGCCAGCCTCATCCAAAACTGGCAACGCAGGCAGATTGTTGAAATCCAGCATATTATTGAGTGCTTCCTGCCAGCCATCTTCGGAAATACGCTGAGAGAAATAACCCTGCGCATACATGAAACCAACACCCGTCAGCGGCAGACCCAGATCACTTGATTCCTTGAGGTGATCTCCCGCCAGCACGCCCAGACCACCCGAATAGATCGGCAGGGTTTCATGCAAGCCGAATTCCATCGAAAAATACGCGATCGGGCGCCCGGTCAATTCAGGGTGCGCGCGACTCGTCCATGTGTCCGTCTGCTCCATATAGGAATCAAATTCGGCGAACACGCGATCGTAGAGAGCGCGATATTCCTTATCCCTGGAAGCCTGACTCAGACGCGGGCGGCCGACCTCACGCAGGAGCCGGATCGGGTTATGACCGAGCCGTTCCCACAGAGCATTATCAAGGCGACCAAACAGGCGCGCCGCTTCCGGATGCCATGTCCACCATAGGTTGTAAGCAAGTTCTCCGAGACGGCTAAGACGTTTGGGTAAATCAAATCCATCAGGTAAATTAGTGCGGAATGTATTCATAGCAGGGTATCATACCAAATTTTTGGGATTCACATTTGATTTTTCGGAGAAGAAATCGGATTACAATGGACTGATGCCGACGGTGCAGCTCTTCATCACTTGCCTTGTCGATTCGTTCTACCCGCAAACCGGGAAGGCGATTGTCAGTATTCTCCGCCGTCTCGGCCTCACCGTGGATTTCCCGCGGGACCAAACCTGCTGCGGACAGCCTCCGTTCAACGCAGGCTTGCGCGCGGAGGCGCGTCCGATCGTGGAACATACGATCCGCGTGTTCGAAAAAACAGACGGGGATGTTGTTATTCCCTCCGGATCGTGCGCGCATATGATCAAACATGGTTATCCAGAACTATTCCAGTCAGACCCTGTATGGCTGCCACGTGCCCAGGCATTGGGAAATCGGGTGTACGAATTCACTGAATACCTGGTAGACAAACTCGGCGTCACTGATCTCGGCGCACGCTGGGAAGGGACTCTCACGTATCACCCATCCTGTCACACCTTACGCGGCATGCACATTGACCGTCAGCCGCGCGCCCTGCTTGCAAATGTCCGCGGCGCGCAAATGGTGGAGTTGCCTCACGCGGACGAATGCTGCGGCTTCGGCGGTATATTTTCGCTGGAACACCCTGAACTCTCATCAGAGTGGTTGAAACGAAAGATCGGCAACCTCGAGATCACCCAGTCCCCCACGCTGGTTGTCACGGAAGCAGGCTGCCTCATGCACATTGCGGGTGGGTTGCACAGGCAGAAGAAGGAACAGAGCGTGTTGCATATTGCGGAAGTATTGAACCATCAATAAATTCTGTCATTGCTTCATGGCGCTGTAAGCGCCACTCGCAATGACAGATGACGGAGAAATTATGTTCTCAAAATCAGCCCGGTACTACGATGAGATTTATGCATCGATTGATAAGGATTATGCCGCCGAGGCAGGCAAGGCTCATCAGCTCATTCAAAGGAATAAACAATCGAAGGGCAAATTGCTCCTCGATGTCGCCTGCGGGACGGGCCTGCACGCGAGTTTGCTCGGCAAATATTACCAGGTGGAGGGATTGGACCTTGACCCCGGGATGCTGGCTGTGGCAAAAAAGAAACATCCCAGGATCCGTTTTCATCAGGGCGATATGACGGATTTTGATCTCGGACGTCAATTTGATGTGGTCGTCTGTCTGTTCAGTTCCATCGGGTATGTCCGAACAAAACCCCGTTTACAGAAAGCCATTAAAAACATGGGCAAACATCTCCTGCCCGGCGGCGTTTTGTTGATCGAGCCCTGGTTCACGCCGAAGCAATGGCATCCCGGGCGGGCTTTCATGACCCAGGTCAATCAACCAGACTTGAAGATCGTCCGCATGAGTTATAGCGGGCAAAAGGGGAAACTCTCCACGATCGAGTTTCAATATCTGACCGGCACCCCGAAAGGGATCGAGCACAGCGTGGAGATCCACGAGTTGGGTCTATTCACTCATCAGGAATATATGGCTGCCTTTAAAGCCGCGGGGTTGCATGGAACGCACGATTCCGAGGGGCTCGACAGCCGCGGTCTTTACATCGGCACCAAAATCTAAAACTATGAAGCAACCAGCGAACATCAACTTTGTGCGAGTTGGAAACGGACAGCTTGCCTTATACCACCGTCCGAAAAACACGGATTTCCCACTTCTGAATGAAATGGGGTGTACCCATTTGATCACCCTGCTCAAGGAAAGTGAAGGCGCCGAACGTGTCGGGACTCTAACGAGGAATGCAGGGATGGAATGGATCTGGCTGCCGGTACCCAATGGAAAATACCCCGAAAGAGAAGTCCATCAACGCCTGATCGACGCCATGCCCGGACTATCCCAGCTATTGGATGACGGCAAATCAGTGCTCATTCATTTTTCTGCAGGAATTCACCGGACTGGGACAGTTGCCTATGGTCTACTGCGCTGGCGAGGAATGAACACAGAACAAGCGCTGAAGCTTATAGGCAGGATGCGCAGGGAAACCGCAGAAGGCATGCTGGAAAAGAGGATGCGCTGGGGTGATGAAAATGCCCGCCCTGCGCCTGAACAGGATATCAAATGGCTACATTTCGCGAGAGAATTCGTCGATCAATTAAAAACGAAACTCTCCAGATCGCGCTAGACGCCAACGCAGAACGCCGTGTGACCGGACGCCTCACCGCGTTCGCATCCCTGCCGGACTGGCGCGAACGACGCCAGCAGGCACACGCCGTCCGCGCAGAGGTGATCGAGCATCTCGAAGAATACCTCGAGAAATTTACCCAAAAGGCGGAAGGAAATGGGATCATCGTCCACCGCGCCAAAGACGCGGCAGAGGCGATCAAAATTGTGTTGGATGTTGTGGAGTCCAACGTTTACAGACGTTGGGAAGATAAGGACACCGACGACGGGAGTCGTCGGACTCCGTTGCTCGTCGCGAAATCCAAAAGCATGGTCACGGAGGAGATCAACCTCAACCACGCCCTCGAGGCAGAGGGGATACGCGTCGTCGAGACCGATCTCGGCGAATATATTGTCCAGCTGCGGGATGAAAAGCCTGCCCACATCATCACGCCGGCGGTGCATTTGCGCCGCGACGATGTCGGCAAGCTCTTTCACGAAAAACTTGGGATTCCATACACGGAAGATATTCGGACACTCACCAACACCGCGCGCAAAGTGTTACGGGAAGTCTTTCTGACTGCAGATGTAGGGATTAGTGGGGTCAATTTTGGCGTTGTGGAGACCGGCACTCTATGCCTTGTCACGAACGAAGGCAATGGACGAATGGTCACCACGCTGCCGCCGGTCCATATTGCCTTGATGGGCATGGAGCGGCTCGTCCGCACTTTGGATGATCTGGCGCTTATGTTGTCACTCCTGCCCCGTTCGGCGACAACACAAAAACTCAGCGTTTATACACAACTCATTCACTCACCGTTTCCTGGTCAACAGCGTCATCTCATCATTCTCGATAACGGGCGGACTCAACTGCGCAACTCCCCGCTCAAAGAGTCGCTCTACTGCATCCGCTGTGGCGCGTGCCTGAATGCCTGTCCCGTTTTCCGTGAGATCGGCGGGCATGGATACCATAGCGTTTATCCGGGTCCGATTGGCTCGGTCATTTCGGCGGGATTTTTCGGCTCGGACTTTGTCCCTCTCGCGCAAGCCTCTTCCCTGTGCGGCGCGTGCAAAGAGGCATGTCCAGTGGATATTGATCTCCCGAAGTTACTTACGCGCGTCCGTGCAGGACAATCACCGATTATCGCGAAGCATCCCTCTGGGGCTAATTCTCAATCACTTGGAAACGGCGGCTTATCTCCAATCTCCAGTCTCTTTCTACGAATTTACAGCCGAGTCGCGCGCAGTCCGCATCTGTTTACCGTTTCACAGAAGGTCGCGGCGCTGGGAACGCGTCTCGTTGCCCCGTTTGGCGATTACATTTCATTGCCAGCATTCACAGGCTGGGGCTATAGCAAGGATTTGCCGAGATTCGCAGGGAAGACATTTCGGGAAAGATTTGCGAGCCTGGAAGTGGAAACAACTGCACAGCTAAATAAGTACGCAGCTGAACAAGTGGTGATTGAAGAAAACAGAAGTGAGCAAACACTGCCGGACAGAAATGCACTTGTCTCCCAGTTTACTCAAGAATTGACACAAGTCAGCGGAAACGTGATCATCACAACGCCAAAGGAGTTAACCAATCAAATGATCGATTTCTTGAGGTCGCGTGAGATCGACCAGGTCCATCTTGAGCCAAATGTGCTGGATGAGTCTGTTTTGGAGAAAGCCGGAATTCGCGTCAACCACACGCCAGACCCAGGGATGCGCGTCGGGGTGACAAAAGCCGTTTGCGGGCTGGCAGATACCGGGTCGGTTTTGATCGCCGATGGAGACGGGGATCCACTGCAGGCATCACTGCTTCCTGAGACTCATATTGCCGTGTTATGTGCATCTGATATTCTGCCCTCGCTTGCAAACGCAATGACTTTACCTATCGTGCGTCAATCCAGATCCACGGTTGTGATCACAGGTCCTTCGCGGACCGCGGATATCGAAATGTCTCTCACCATTGGCATGCACGGACCCGGTGAAGTGCACGTCTTTCTCGTCCACACGATTTGCTAAGCAAATCGCTGCGAGTACGCTTGTTGACGATTGATGAGTGCGATGATACAATCTCGCCCGCTTGATATACGGCGGCTTCGTGCCGCTTTATGCCGCAGGCACGCCCCCATCGTCTAGTGGCCCAGGACGGAGCCCTCTCAAGGCTCAAACCGGGGTTCGAGTCCCCGTGGGGGCATCAGTTTGCCAGAGACCGCCAACAGATGTTGTTGAGCGGTTTTTGTCTATGTTAAGGTTCGATTTTAGGGGAAAAGTGAATGCTTTGGGGCGTTATGCCGATCCGAAAGCAATCGAAACGGGCATTAAGCGGTTCGAGTCCCCTTACTAGTAGAAATGCCCAATTAGTCAAGCGAGACTGTTCTCGTTCAAAATTAATTTACAACAAATCAGTTTCATTTGCGCTCAAGTTATACTTGAAAGTACCATACATTCAAGTATCAAACCTGTGTTGCAGTGTCTTCTTTAGATCATCCTCATCAATGGCGTCGACAGCATATAGGTAAATGCTGCTTACGCGTTTCATAACGATCTAGATCACGATCATCACGCCAAGTGTTGTCCACATCTAGCCTTGCCTCCACCATGGGGTAACAAAACCGGTCGTGATGCCGGTGATGATCAGTGAATAGGTGATACGCAGATTTCTCACGTTATTGTTGGGCATGAAGGCATGGGTCGCAAATATCCCTTCAGGTTCTTTTTGCTCGCGTAATTTGAACGACACCCAGATTTCGGCAGCATGCTGGATGAGAAAAAGAAAGATCACAACAATGTGAAGGTAGACAACCCAGACATACATATTCCAATCCTTTGGTTAGATCTAAAGACTCCACCAGTGTAATTCCACATAAAATAATCCTTATTAATAATTCTGGATTCGAGCTTTCGTGTTAGCGTCGAGAAGATGTGAAGAATGCGGTCGCATTACTTTCTGAGCCTGAAATACGGCCAACAATTCGACGGATGGCCCATCATCCACTCAACAAGTCGCGATCATTTTTCCACAAATATACACTCAGTTTACCAAAATCTTGAAATCCCAACCGACGATAAACTTTATAACCCAGCTGGGAGGCTTGTAGAATACCAATTCGGTATTTCATTGCGCGCGCATCAAGTAATGGGGCTAGCGTGATCGCCGCTCCAATCCCCTGACCTCGTGCTTCTGGAATACAGCTTACGTTGTATATCCCCGCAACGCCAGCGGACAAGAATAGTTGGGATGTACCCACTGGCTGTCCGTTTAAAAGAGCTAGGTAGCTTCGAAAAGGTAGATCAAGAACTGCCTCCACAAAAAAATCGTACCAGATGTTCTCAAACTCTTCAGGAACATCAAAACCGATACTTACAACATGGATCCATTTCGATAATGTTTCTCTATCTTCCACTGGTATGATCTTTAAGCCGGCAGGCACCGGCAAGTCTTCCGGCAATGTCATCAGGTCGGCAGCCATCTCGATGGCAAAAGATTCTTCAAAAGTCAAACCGTGTGCAATCAGATATTTTTTGATCTCAATTGCTGGCACGCCTTCTTCAGCCAACCAGGAAAGCCTTCTGATGTTCAATGATCTAAAATGAGTCAATGCACTTTCAATGAGTTCGTCAGTACCCTCAGGGGGCAATTCAGTGCACACAACCAGATTCATGAAATGATCTGGTATGTTCGTGATTAACCAGGTCAGGTAGCGGCCGATGGACAACTCCACGCTGGGCGAGCGTCCCAGGCAGTAATGATAATGTTTCCAGTTCTCTTTGATGGACGTTTTCACTAACTTCTCCGCCGAAAAGTCACTAAAGATAGTTTGCATAGGTCATTCCTCGTTCCAGCCGTTTGTCAGCTGAAGTCTTTCAATCTACCCATCTATGCCAGAAGGCAATTACCATCGTGCCACGCAAAATTCCAGGGCGAAGATGCAAAAAGATTGAGTGCCAGAATGTGCAGAAAGATCAACCATCGAATAAGTATATTGACCATAGTCGTCTCCTTAGATCTAACGCGGCTTGCACCCAATCACATTGCATTATCCAAATAAAGAATAGAATAACCTGGGCAAGGAAACAAGTTCACAACTCGATTCATGGAATACTTTCCGTGCTAGCCGCGCGAGGTTGTTGAGCCGTTTCATCGGGCACATTGGTTTAGCATGATATCCCGAGTACTAATTTCATCAGGTGTTGCGTTCGAGTCCCAGACCTGCATCTCGGGCCCGGACGATAGCCTGAGCGCGGTCGGCTACCTGTAGCTTGCTGAAGATATTCGAGACATGGTTCTGCACTGTTTTGGTGCGGAGCAGTAAGCGTTCGGCGATTTCTGAATTGCTGTGGCCCTGCGCGATCAAGTGGAGAATCTCGCGCTCGCGGTCGGTGAGTTCGGGAAAGGCCAGGTCCGCTACCGAGGGCCTGAGCGCCGCGAAGTAATGGATCAGCCGCTCGGCAATCGCCGGGCTGAAGATCGCATCACCACGGCTCACAGCTTTAACGGCCCGGATCACATCTTCCTGATCCACATCCTTAAGCAGGTATCCCCGTGCGCCCGCACGCATCGCGGCAAAGACGGTTTCGTCCGTTTCGAACATGGTAAGGACCAGCACCCCGATACGCGGACTTGCATACAAGATGCGCCGGGTGGCCTCAATGCCATTTACACCTGGCATTTTGAGATCCATCAGAATCACATCTGGTTGGAGGGCCAGGGCCTGGGCGACCGCTTCATCACCGTTCGTGGCTTCGCCAACGATTTCGATATCTGGCGCCATGCTTAACATCTTGCGTACCCCTTCGCGGTATAAAGAATGATCGTCAGCAATGAGGACATGAATCGATTCCATACTTCACTCCATCGGCAAGGGCAGCCGGGCCCACACCCGCGTCCCGTGCATCTCGCCTGGTTCGATCCTACACTCCCCACCCAGTTCCGCGGCGCGCTCGCGCATCGAGGTGAGCCCGACCCCCACATGATAGTTCGCGGGCAGACCGTCGCCGTCATCGGTGATTTCGATGCACAGCCCGCCCTTGAGAGAAAGGCGAATGCGACAGGTCTGTGCATTCGCATGCCGAGCAACATTCGTCAGCGCCTCCAGCGCGATGTGATAGGCCGCGACTTCCACGGCAGCGGGCAGCGAAGGCAAGTGATCGGGCGCGTCAATCGAAACGTAGAGCCCATTGGACTGGTTATAGTGACCGCTGTGTTCACTGATCGCCGAGACCAGGCCAAGTTCGTCCAGCACAGGTGGACGCAGCGCATAGACTAAGCGGCGAAGGTCCGAGACTGTCGCCTTGACCTGACCTTTGAGGTCACCTAGCAGTGTAACAGCAGCGTCCGGATCGCGCGCGACCAGCGTGCGCGCGGTGTCAAGCAATTGGACCAGGCTGGCGAGAGTCGGGCCGAGGCCATCATGCAAATCACGGCGCAGGCGGCGGCGCTCTTCTTCTCGTGTGGTGACCAGGCGCTCACGCGAGCGCTGTAAATCTTCCGTCATTCGCTGCAAATTGGTGGTCAGGCGCACGGCGTGGACTGCCACGCCCGCCTCTCGCGCAAGATCATCCAGCAACCGGCGGTCGGCGGACGAGAAGCTCTCGCCGGGGGCACGCGGCCCTACGAGCAACTGACCGACCATTTCGTTCTGATACATCAGATGCAGGCGCAACACTTCGCTCGTGGGTGTACCGGACGCGGCGGCAACCGCGAAGGCATCGTCCTGCTTGAGCGTGATGGCGGTGTAAGGTAGTTTGAGTGATTCTTTGACGGTCTCCACGATGGTGGGTAGCACGGCTTCAGGCGCGAGTGTAGCTTCCAGACGCTGGCCCAATCTCGAGAGCACAGCATAGGGGTCGTCACGTTCTCCATACATCAGCCGATTGATCCCGCGCTGGAGACGGTTGCGCAAGGGTTGAAAAAGAAGGGCGACGAGCCCCGTCGCCAGGACCGATATGGCGAGCTGGCCCTGCCCTCCAGCCGTCCGAAACAACACACTCAGATATCCGACAACCAACACATAGATGCCCACCACGCTGATGGTTAGAGAGCTATATACCAGCGTGCGGTTGATGAGGATATCAATATCGAACAGGTGATAGCGCAAGATAGCAATCCCAATCGACAGCGGGATGAGCAACAGCGCGCCGTTCATAAGAGCGGCTCCGACCATAAGTGTCGTTAATTCTCTTGCCGAGGTGGGTACCGACACGGTTGCAGATACCGCGATGTTCACAATAATAAATAAGGCTAAGCCCATTGCGATGCCGAAGACCACCCATTTGGTCTGTTGCTGCCGCACCCAGTTCGATACACGCCGATAGCGATAGATCTGCCCATGGACGGCTGAGCCCAGTGCACCCAACCAGACAAACAGATTGGGCCAGACAAGCCAGATATCGGATCCGGAAGGAGGCCAGTCCGGGAACCAGTAACGCGGCAAAAGCCAGATGATCCAGACCAGTGCCACCCAGCGCGTCCAGCGGGGCACAAAATGACCGTCTGGAAAGATAAACAGGAACAAGCTGAAAGAAGCCGAACCCAGGAAGTGCAG
>DATKED010000007.1:0-5620 GCA_035512375.1 Anaerolineales bacterium | reverse complement strand
TCTCAGATTATTGCCGGGCGGAATGACAGCCACCAGCCCCTGCGACCCAAGATTCGGCTCTGCAAAAACACCCATCCAGATCTCACCTTCCTGTAACCTCCTCAGGGATGTATCGATGCGGACGATTCCGTTCGCCGGGAGAGGCGCAAACATGCCGTAGACCTGCGGGTTCTGGAAAGAGCGAGTCACGAGAAATTTAAGGCGGCCATTCTCCGTAAAGAAAAGATTGACCGGTTCAGAGAGATTAATCGGCTGGGCGAGACAACCGTTGTTTGCGGTTGTTTGGACGGTATCCGGGTAAGGTCTCCACAGGACACTGATGCAGCCATTTGCCCAATCTGCACCGAGGGCCGGAGGCACGGGCGTAACCGTCGGCTCCGGGGTCGGCGTATCCGGTGCCGGCGTCGAAGAGGGGTCGCCCGCAGGCACTGTATCCGTGGGGACAGGAGTCTCCGTGATCGTGGCAGTTGCAGTAATCGTTGACGTCGGGAAGACAGGCGGTTCAGGCTGTCCTTCAGGGAGAAGTCTGTTTGCATACAGCATAATCAGGGAAACACAAAGAGTTCCCATGACACCGATCAGCGCCGCAATAATGGCTGGATCAATTCTTTTATTTGTAGACATATTATTCCCGATCAGTAATTTTTTTCAATTCTAAGCGATAATTGACGTGTACTCAAGGAATCCTTATTTTGCAATCATCCTGGCGATCTGCCGGTCGATTTTTCCCATGGGGTATTCATCCAATTTCTGCAACGGAACCCACTTTAGATTTGTTCCGTTCGACCTGGTGACCCGCTCGCAGAGAAAGACATGGACAGTTACACTAAAATGGGAGTATCCGTGCTGGACGACTCCCAGCGCTTTTTTCTCCTGGAGAGCTTCATCCCGTTTCACCCGCAGTCTGAGGTTGTATCCCGTTTTCAACGCGACGGACAGCTCTTTTAACGGATCACCGTTCACGCGTCCATTAGGGAATTCCCACATCCCGCCGAGCAATCCCTTGGACGGACGCTGCGCCAGCAAGACCTTCCTTTTTTCAATGACGACTCCTGCCGCATGGACATAGTGGGGTACATCTTTCCTGGGCTTAAGTACTGGGCGCTGCTCTTGCATTCCCATCTGCCGCGCTTTGCAAAGTCTCATCACCGGGCAAATCAGGCAACGCGGATTCTTTGGCACGCAGATCATCGCTCCCAGATCCATCAGCGCCTGGTTGTAATCGCCGGCGTGTCCTTTCGGCAAGTGTTCGTCAGCCAGCTGCCACAATATTTTCTCACCGGTCGCTGAATCGACCGGTTCCTCAATATCGAAGATCCGCGCATAAACACGTTTAATATTCCCATCGAGGGCGGAGACATCCATGCCGAATGCAATCGATGCGACCGCGCCCAGTGTATAACGTCCGATGCCCGGCAGCTTGCGCAGTTCATCCAAATCGCGTGGAACTTCGCCGTTATATTGATCTACAACAATTCCTGCGGCCTTGTGCAAGTTACGGGCGCGACTGTAATAACCAAGCCCTTCCCAGGCGTTCAGCACATCATGCTCTGAGGCTTTTGCCAGCGCCTGCACATCGGGGAACAGACGCATCCATTTTTCGAAATAAGGAATCACTGCTTCGACGCGCGTCTGTTGCAGCATGATCTCAGAGACCCACACCGCGTAGGCTGAGCGCGGTGCGCGTCCGCGCCAGGGAAGAGTCCGTTTGTGGGCGAGGTACCAGGCTAAAAGTTTGGAGGAGAGGCGACTCATCTTCAAGGGGAACAAGATTCCGTAAGCGCTTCGCTCGAATAAATCGTATCCAATTCAGGCAAGGCAATCCAGCGCGCTTCCACATAACCCTCGCGCTGACATCCTAAAACGATGGCATCCTGCGCGTGTGGAAAATCGGATAACCTTTTTGTCGGGAACACCACCCAAGTCGAGTTCTGATTAAGAAGCACAAATCCGATGCGGGGGTAATCGTAAATCGCGTAGGCGGGCCAGGGGTTGGTTGAAGCCAGACCGTCGTTCCTGGAAAAGAAACGCGGGTAAATCACTCGCCCGATTTGAACAAACGCTTTGGGCTGTGAAATAAATTCATTCATTTCATCAATCGATGGCGCGTTTGGAAGGGAACCGAATTCAGCTTCAAGGATCGTTCGAGATTGATCCGCGTAGCGTGGAGCGGCGATATTTTTGATCATCCAGGGCAGTGCACCGATGAAGGCAAATATGAAGGCAAAGAAAATCAATTGGGGGCGCTTCGACTTCGCTCCGCTTGCCTCCCTGGGTGGAGACTTCGCAGCGCGAATGAGTATTTTTTCTTCCCTCAAACCGAACATCTGGGCGGCTTGCAGGAGAAGCTCTGCAACGCCGATACCAAAATAAAAGTACCAGATCCAGTCGGCGGGCAGATCATAGCGCCAGCCGGAGAAGCGTCCGACAGCGGTGGCGAGAGCATAGCCTGCGCTGAATGCGACGGGCAACAGCCCAATCCAGCGCCAGCGCTTCCACGCGGAGGCAAAACCGAGGGCAATCACAGCCAAATAAAACAGGAGCAGGAGGACGTTGTACCATTCCAGGGACCCGTTCCATTCCATCCAGTAAAGATTGATTGGCTCGAAGATACCGTTGTAAGGTTTCATCAGAGGCAGTGCGAGCATGCCGTGAATCTGCGCGGCGAGAAAATGATTGGCAATGAAACCAAACACAAACGCAGGGTCTTTTACTGCAAATTCGATCAATACACGACCCAGCCCCTTCCCTTCGAAATCGTAATTTTCAATATCCAGATTCCCTGAGTAGGCGTACTGACTGGCGATCACCTTGTATTGGAACGGCGCGTCAAAAGCGAGTTGACCGGTTTGGAGGTAGTTGTGAGTTAGCCAGGGAAGGATTGTAACAAGCAAGCCAAGAAAGAAGACAGAAATGAGAAGGTAAATTGATCTGTTTTTCCAGCCAAAAACCAAAAGTGCTGCCAGGATAATCAAAGGCAGCACCAGCATGGATTGCGTCCGTAAAAGCAGGAGCAGTCCAAACAGCCCACCAGCCACCAGGGCACTCTTTTCATCCCATTGCTCCAGCCATCGGAGGGTGAAAAGACAGGCGAGGATCAGCAGCAAGAGAGTGGGTAGATCGACCAACAAGGATTTCGTATTGGAGACGCGTGTATCCGATGAAACCATCATGGTTGTCATTTCCCGAAAGATAAAGAACAGGGCAATGGTCACGCCGGCAACGCGGCTGTGCAATTTTCTGCCCAGATGGTAGAAAATCACAGGAATAAGGGCCAATACAAAAGTCTGACCCATAATGATATTTCGATAGTTTTCTCCGAACAAAAGATGCAGGACCGTGAGAAGAAAAATGTACATGGGACGAGTCGGAATCTCACCCTGATATGGGTGACCGATCAACAGAGTCTGTGCCATCTGATCGTAATAACCTGCATCCGAGTAAGGGAATGGCTGAAACGTTGGCGGATTGATCGGCATGTAGAAGCTGTTCGACAGCACATCCGTAGGAACGCCCAGCCAGAGCGCGATGGCAAGCAGATAAATTCCAATGGGAAGAAGAGTATCCAGGATGCGAGCACGCGCAGAAAAGGTGAGGCATAAAACACAAAAGCCCCCAACCAGTGCCAGTGCAAATTGCCAGCCAAGCAAAGGAACACCGGGTTCACCCCAATAGGCCGGATCGGGAGTCAAGCCAAGGCGCGTGAGGGAGACGAGCATTACCATCAAAAGCAGGAAGCAGAAGACAGTAAGAGCGGGCAGATAAATGGGACTACGCTTTGAAAGATTTTCAGGATGAAAACCTTTGTACAAAAGCAGAAGGAAGAAAAAGGATTGGACGGATAGAATAAGCAAATACCACAACAGGGGGCTAAGTCGCTGATATGTGGATAAGAACCCCTCGGGGTTGAGATAACGCAGGAGAAACAGGAACAATCCAAACGTCAGAGAAAGGACGGCAGAGAGCATGATGAATGCCGGGTGGATAGGTTTGTCAAGGAAGCGCGGGCGACGAAGTCCGATAACCATCCAGACAATACAAAGGATCAAGATGAAGCCAATCAGGGCCAGCCGTGCAGGCGAAAGCCTGCCACCCTCTGACGGAATCAAGAAAAGCGCGGCTATTGCAGCCGCGCCTTCAATGGCACATAGGTAAAAAAACCACGAATGCTGTTTTTGCATTTGCCTAGATAAAAACACGGAGTGAACACTCCGTGCTATTGCCTAGAATTGAAATCCGCCGCGCGAGGGCACTACTTTATAAGAAAAATTCTTGACATAATCGAACAACTTGTCCTGCAACAAAGTCCAATCGCTGGATTCAAGAACACGGCGCGCCTGTGCAATATCGGCGGCGATCAACCCGACCTGGATCTGCGGGTAGGATCCATAGATGGTTGCCCACGCTTCCGCGGGCTGCAAGCCAAGCCGCTGTACACCAGGGATAAATTCGCCGATGATGAATTCGAAATATTCCTGATCGCGTTCACCGGCAATATCCCATGTCATTAAAACTTTTACAGCCATTTTATCCTTATCAATAAATTTTCCGATAGGGCAATCTGAGCCTTCGCGTCGAGGGAGCACTTCGACTTCGGCTTTCGACGCTGCGCGCGATGAGCAGAACTAACTGCTCTGATAATCCAAAACCACGACGCGGGTTTCAGTGGGGAGACCGCTGCGCGTCACTTTCAGGGACGGCTGGGTCTCGGGCTGTGAGAGTCCCATTTCCTTGATGAATTTGTTCAGTGAATCGAGTGAGACCTTCGCAGCCGGTGTGGCATAGTGCATGGGGATAACAAGATTCGGTTCGATCAGACTGATGACCTCCGCCGCTTTCGCGGCATTCAGCCCTCCCCCGCCGCCGACCGGGACCAGCGCAACGTTGATCGACCCCAACGATTCTATCTCCGATTGTGTGGGAACTTCCTTCAGATCGCCCAGGTGGGCAACGGTGATCCCATCGTAATCAAATACATAAATTGTGTTACGCGCAGATGCTTCGCCGTCCTTGGCTTTTGCCCTTTTCTTGCCAGATCCGCTGCCATCCGTTTGGATGCCGGTGACAAACACGCCACCGATCTCGAACTCGCCGGCGCCGTCAATGACGTGCGCGGCACCTTTGACCGAGTCAGTATTGCTGTGCCCGGGCGCGTCGTGACTGACCGTTACAATGTCAGACCTGAGTTTGAGCGAGTCGTAACCGATCGATTTGTTATCAAACGGATCCGTCACCACCGTTGCGTAACTGCGTTCGGTGAGACGAAAACAGGAATGTCCATACCAGGTGATCTCCATGAAACTGTAGCCTCCGAGGAGCAATTATACACGGTGTTTAGATGGGCTTTCAACGAACAATAATTCGTCCATTCACCAGATCATCAACAAATTGCCAGCGTTTGGTTTTGGCATAGTTTCCATCCAGTTATCGATGATATTGAATAGATCCTTATCACCGTTCTTCAACTGCTAACGGATGATCCTGTTGCGCGCGTGTTGGGAGAGGTCATTTCCCCTTTCCTATCCAGCCGTAATTTGCATCCCAGGCATGCGCAAACTCATGGACAGTCGTCCACGAGGAAAATGATCCTTTGGTGGAAAAACTAACCCGCTGCGCCAGG
>DATKED010000006.1:0-14466 GCA_035512375.1 Anaerolineales bacterium | reverse complement strand
TCTGCCCTTCAAAAAATCATTTCAGCTTCCAGCCTGCCAACGTTGGTAGGGCCCTTATTCGCGTCCATGATTGGGACAATCATTGCTTTATTTCCAAGTAATCCCAATAACATGACTTTGCCATCGCGCGATTCCGGAGTTTTCCTATATGTTGGCTGGCGATTCTTGAACGGTGACATCCCCTATCGAGATGTTTGGGATCACAAACCTCCGCTGATCTATTTTGTGGACGCACTGGGAATAACTCTAACTCCCGACTCCTTATGGGGCGTTTGGCTTCTCCAAATCCTTTTTATTTTTTTTACACTTCTTTTCGTTTACAAACTGCTTGATCGGGAATTCGGGATTTACGCCGCACTGGCAGGCACAATCACATTGACATCCGGGCTTTTGACGATCCTCGAAAAGGGGAATGTGACGGAAGAATATGCATTGGTGTTTCAAACCTTGTGCTTGTGGCTTTTTATCAGTGCATGGAAGAATGATTTTCCAGTCCATTCTTCATTCTGGATCGGGTTATTTGGCGGGTTGGCATTCAACTTCAAACAAACCACGATCGGCATCTGGATCACGTATGCCCTCTTTTTGCTGGCGATCCGCTTCTTGCAACGAAAGGCTCCCTTCAAGGATCTTCTGTCGTTGCTGGCAGGATGGCTAATTCCATCGGTTGTGTTGATCATATATTTGGCGAGCCAGAACGCATTCATCGATTACTGGGAACAGGCCTTTCTCTATAACTTTGTATACATCGGCAAACACGAAGGGATCCGGAGATTAATCCCTGTATTCATCAAAGGATTTGCCTATCTGCAAAACGGCTGGGTATTATATCTGTCCCTCCTTGGCTGGCTGGCTGGATTCGCCTATGTTTGGGTCAAACGAAGACATTTATTTACCGAAGCCCATCCTTTGGTCTTGATCGCCCTTGTGAACCTGCCCATCGAAATCCTCCTGATCACAATTTCAGGACGTTCCATCCTTCATTACTATCTTACTCCGTTACCGGCTATGGCGATTCTCGCCGGCACATTGGTTTACACTGTACCTTTCCTGGTTGGGAAAATCCAGCGTAGTGACTCTCAAAAGATCCAAAGATGGGCTCCCGGAATCGTATTGGCAGCCGTCCTGCTAGGGCAATTTGGACAAGTCACCTATTATCCAGATTACGTCCGTATCTTGCGGGACAATGATTATGCTGCGGTGATCGATTACCTTGCAAAAAACACCGAGGAAGGCGATCAGCTACTGCTTATCGGCGCAGAAAGTGTTGTGAATTTTCTCGCGCGCCGCGAAGCTCCCACACGCTACGTTTATCAGTATCCGCTTGCACTCCTGGGACGCCGCCCAATGTTTGAGGAATACTTCAACCAGATCCTCGAGAACAAACCGGTCTTCATCATTGACACGCGTGGGCGGACTCGCCTGGATGAAAAACTTTATACTCCCATGCAAAAGCGATCTCAAATCGTACGTGACGGCGTTCAGTATCTTGGTACGAACTATCAACAAGCTGCGCAATTTGATGAATGGTTTGTGTATAGGTTAGTAGAATAACGTCATTACAGGAAGCAGCGATAGCCCGCCCGAATGCCTTCGCAATACGCCCCGGCACTTGCGCTCGGGGCACACCTGTCCTCCCACTCCGCTCCGCTTCGGGGATGCTGCGCAATGGCGGGCGGTGCCCGGGAGTGCAGGTATGACCGCAAAATTAACTTATGATACACTTGTTCTATTATGCAATCCATAGTTGCCATTGATATAGAGACCACAGGGCTGAATGAAGAACGCGATGCCATTATCGAGATCGGGGCAGTGAAGTTCAAAGGTCGGCGTGTGGAAGACGAGTGGTCGTCGCTCATTAACCCCCACAGACATATTCCCGAATTTATTTCAGCGCTCACAGGCATCAGTGATGTGGAAGTGCGCAATGCACCGCGCTTTCCGGAGGTTGCGGCTGACCTCGAAGCATTTGTCGGCGACGCGCCCATCATCGGACACAACGTCCGATTCGATCTTGGCTTTCTGCAAAAAGCGGGGCTTTTTCAATATAACGAAGTCATTGATACTTATGAGTTGGCATCTGTCTTGATGCCGACAGCCAGCCGCTACAATCTCGGCGCACTCGGCAAGCAATTGGGTATTCTTCTGCCTGCCACTCACCGCGCTCTCGACGATGCCCGAGTCACGATGGCGGCATTCAACCGACTGTTCGAGATCGCACGCGAACTGTCACTTGAAGTGATTGCAGAAATCGTCCGCTTGAGTGAACCGATTGAATGGGATGCAGCCTGGTTATTCCAGGAAGTGCTGCGGAGTCGGGCAAAAGAGGGCATCCAGGCGAAGAAGATCAGGAAGAAAGACGCGGACGCAGCGCTTCGGTTCGATGAGTCCAGATATCCGCCGCTCGCGAATCCGGAACAGCCCGTTCCTCTGGATGCTGAAGAGGTCGCGTCTGCCCTTGAATACGGTGGACCGTTCTCGCGATACTTCAATTCATTCGAGCAGCGCCCCGAGCAGGTGGACATGCTGCGGGCCGTGAGCAACGCGCTTTCGTACGGGAACCACTTAATGGTCGAAGCGGGGACGGGCGTTGGAAAATCATTTGCTTACCTGGTGCCTGCCGCCTTGTTTGCGTTACAAAATAACATGCGCGTGGTCGTCTCAACAAATACGATCAACCTGCAGGACCAACTCATTCAACGCGACCTCCCGAACCTCAGCCAGGCGCTTGATCTTGATTTTCGTTTTGCGGTACTGAAGGGACGTTCGAATTATCTTTGCCCGCGCCGTTTGGAAAATCTTCGTCATTACGGTCCACGCACGGCGGAGGAACTGCGCGTGCTGGCAAAGGTGATGGTCTGGCAGCTTAACAATCAGAGCGGGGATCGCAGTGAATTGAATCTCACGGGCCCTGCGGAGCGTGAAGTGTGGGTGCGCGTCTCCGCCGAAGATGATGCGTGTACCACCGAAACATGCATCAAGCGCACGGGCGGCGCGTGCCCGTTCCATCATGCGAAGACCATGTCGCAGTCCGCGCATGTGCTCGTTGTTAATCACGCTCTGCTTTTATCGGATGTCGCTACGGGCAGCAAGGTCCTGCCGGAATACTCGCATCTCATCGTTGACGAAGGCCATCACCTCGAGACCGCGACGACCAACGCGCTCTCGTTCAAACTCAATCAATACGACCTGGAACGGATGATGAAGGAGGTGGGCAGCTCGAACGCCGGCGTGCTCGGACGGCTGCTCACGGAGACCCGGGAAGCGCTTCGCCCCTCGGACTTCGGCTTGCTCCAGCAAAGAGTCAGCCGCGCCACAGACATGGCGTTCCGCATCGAGCAGATGAACCGCGAGTTCTACAAAATTGTCGGTGAATTCGCAAGGCTCCAGCGCGAAGGTCAGCCGCCATCCAATTACTCGTGGCAGGCGCGCGTCCTCCCCGCGACACGGACGTTACCCGGCTGGGATGAAGTGGAGATCGCCTGGGATTCAACCGGCGAAACACTGCGCATGTTGATGATCTCACTCGCAGAGATTTACAAAGCCGCTTCAGAGCTATACGCCGAGGGGTATGATCATCTTGAAGACCTGATGGCAGATATCAGCAATCTGGCGCGCCGGATCACCGAAGCGGAAACGAACATCACCGGCATGATCAGCAAACCCATTCAAGGCATGGTGTATTGGATTGAGGTCCAGCCGAATGGAAACAGGCTTTCTTTGAACGCCGCACCGCTCAGTGTTGCCTCACTGGTTGAAAAGTATCTCTGGCACGAGAAGCGATCCGTCATCCTGACCTCCGCCACGCTCACCACGCACGGCGAATTCCAATACCTACGCAACACCCTCGGCGCGGACGAAGCCGACGAGATGCAGCTTGGCTCACCTTATGATTACGAAAGCGCGGCATTGCTCTACATCGCGAACGACATTCCTGAACCGAACGTCAATGGCTATCAACAGTCTCTTGAACGTGCCATTGTCGCCACTGCCAAAGCCACCGGCGGACGGATGCTCGTGCTGTTCACATCCTATGCTGCGTTGAAAAAGACCGCGCAGGCTATTACAGGTCCGTTGGCACGTGAAGATATTTACGTTTATGAGCAGGGAGATGGCGCATCGCCGAACGCCTTGCTGGAATCCTTCAAAGCGACCGACCGCGCAGTATTGCTTGGCACGCGCTCCTTCTGGGAAGGCGTGGATGTACCCGGCGCATCGTTATCCATTGTCATGCTGACAAAACTTCCCTTCGACGTCCCCACAGATCCGCTCATCGCGGCGCGCTCTGAAATGTATGAAGACTCCTTCCAGCAATATTACCTGCCCGAAGCCATCCTGAAGTTCCGCCAGGGGTTTGGGCGGTTAATTAGAACCGCATCAGATAGAGGTGTGGTTGCCATCCTGGATCGCCGCGTGCTGACCAAACAGTATGGGCGGCTGTTCCTCGAATCTCTGCCTCGCTGCACCGCGCGGCAAGGACCCGCAGGTAACCTTGCGCGTGAAGCCGGGAAGTGGCTGGGGATGTAAATTATCGATAGGGAAGACGCCGGGACTTTAGGGCGTCCACTGGCAATCGGACCGAGCGGAGCCGCAGAGGCAGGATGAACAAGGATAGGATGGCAAAGAATTTCTTCATGGTATTCTCCGACGGCTGGTGATTAGGTTCGTCTGAACAATAAGACATAGTTGGTCTTATTCTACATACTCCATACGAACCCAACAGTGACAATTGTCATAAATGTTCATTTCAACTGTTTTCAGTTTCGTTAAGATGATTTCATGGAAATCTGTGCATATAATTCAAAGGAGCAAAATGACCATCAGTAAGCCAGTCAAAATTCTGATTGGGATCACGACGTTTTGGTATGCACTCTATCTGCTCCTGACAGCAATCGGGCTTGCTATGCTTTTCGGATTTGTACTCGTGTCACTTTTATCGGGAGACGAGTCAGTCTCCAATCTTCGCACAATCTTTACGCGGATTCCCTCGCTTGGGATCGTGCTTCCCATTCATTTCTGCAGTCTCTTTCTTGAAGTTGGCTTGTTGGTTTTTTACCTGATCCATACCATTAAAAACACAAAGGCAAGTGATAGCATTCGAATCCTGCTAGGTCTTGGTCATCTCTTCCTGCCCTTTGTCGCCATGCCTATTTATTATTACCTGTATATCTGGCGGGAAAATCCACCGGAATGGGCAGCTATGAAGGGAAGGAAAGTTGATCAGTTCGTTGAAAACGTTGTATAGTAAAATCACGCCACTATCCCAAACAAAGTCCCCATTGTCACCGATAGTACAGGCTATCTCCCCAAAGAATGCCTAAATCAATGCATACCCTCCTCACACCGGAAGTCGGGTTTCTGGCCTGCGATGTGGCTTTAAAATTGCATTCATGTAGAAAATCGACGTTGTTTTCTCTGAACCCATTATTTACATGCAACGCAGTCGAATTGAAATCCAATAGAGGTAAACATGGAGAACCATCCGACGATTGTCTTCGTGTGCGAACACGGCGCGGCAAAGAGCGTGGTCGCAGCAGCTTACTTCAATCAATTCGCGACTCAAAAGGGGCTGGGACTGCGTGCGGTCGCGCGCGGGACGAACCCTGATAATGAATTGTCTCCGCATGCGGTCAAAGGCTTAACTGAAGACGGTTTAAGGGTGGCTGAGTCAGCCCCGCAGAAATTAACACAAATCGATATACAGTCCGCGCAACGAGTGGTTACTTTTTGTGAACTACCGGCAGAATATCTGCAACCAGCTATTCTCGAACGCTGGGATCATATCCCACCCATCAGCGAAAATTATGAAAAGGCTCGGGATGCAATGATTGAACGAATCCGTCAAATGTTGAATCGTTAGAGGGAATCCATTGAATGTAAAGCCAACAGATGCAGGGTTCAGTACTCCGCATCAGTCACCTATAAGCATCTTTCTTCGATTTCTCAGATTTGGCTTTCTTGCCTGGGGCGGTCCCTTTGCACAAATCGCCATGATCCGCCAGGAGTTTGTGGAAGAGGAAAAATGGATCAGCCCCGCGAAGTTCAATCGCGTCCTCTCGGTGTATCAGGCTTTGCCCGGGCCCGAAGCGCACGAACTGTGCGTGTATTTCGGTATGATCGCGGGCGGCCGCCCCGGCGCGTTACTGGCAGGTCTCGGGTTTATGCTCCCGGGCTTTATCCTGATGCTCGCGCTTTCGTGGTTCTACGTTGCCTACGGAATCAGTTCACCGCTCTTTCAAGCCGTCTTCTTGGGGATGCAGCCCGCGGTCGCTGCGCTCATCGTCCGCGCGGTGCATCGTATCGGTAGTCATGCCCTGCACGAGAACTTATGGCTGTGGGGAATTGCTTTCCTTGCGGCATTCGCTCAATTGCTCAGAGTCAATTTTCTGATCACGCTTCTTACAGCCGGGTTGGTCTATGCACTTGCGCAACGAAAACAAAAAATCCTGGCACTGATTCTTGTGGCAGGATTTCTCGCATGGCTTGCTTTTATAGGATTTTCCGGGATGCAAGAGGCACAGGGTTTACCAGACTCAGACAGCACTTTGACAACAAGCGCTTCACTCCTGACCTTGTTCTGGTCCGGCCTAAAAAGCGGACTGCTCACTTTTGGCGGCGCGTATACGGTAATCCCTTTCCTCCAGCATGACGCCGTTCAAGTCGGCAGTTGGATGACCAACTCACAATTCCTTGATGGATTGGCTCTCTCAGGCTTGTTGCCTGCACCGTTGATTATCTTTTCCACTTTTGTCGGCTACATTGGCGGCGGTCCACTCGGGGCACTCATAATCACCGTTGCCATCTTCACTCCCGCCTTTGCCTTCACCATGATCGGTCATGACTATCTTGAGCGACTAGTTGACAATCAATCTGCACACGCGTTCCTCGATGGCGTGACCGCGGGCGTTGTCGGCCTGATCAGTGCCACAGCCCTCGGTATCTTGAGTGAGGCGGTCATCGGCCTCCACGCCTGGATCATTTTCAGCGTTGCTGTGATCGCGCTCTTTGTATCAAAATCAAAATGGATCGTCGCGGCCGTTATCCTCGCTGCTGGTTTGTATGGACTTGTTTTTTTATAATGCTATAGACTGGCATGTCAGGCTTTCAGCCTGACAGCATTTGTTTGGCAGATTAAAAAATTGACTCGCGACATTCTCCTCCCCTTCTCCACACGGATCATCCGTTTGTTCTGTTATGGATTCCTTTCCGTTGTATTTGCAGTGTATCTCTCAGAGTCAGGACTCACCGAAGGACAGATCGGATTGCTTCTGACGTTCACACTTATCGGTGACGCGTTGATCTCCTTGTGGCTGACTACGTCCGCAGACCGGTTTGGCAGAAAACGCACTTTGATTCTGGGCGCGCTATTGATGGTGGGAGCAGGCATCGCCTTCGCCCTGACGCGGAATTTCCTTCTGCTGATCCTCGCGGCGGTCGTCGGAGTCATCAGTCCCAGCGGAAATGAGATCGGTCCATTCCTTTCCGTCGAACAGGCAGGGCTGACGCAACTTATCTCGAATAAAAGGCGTACACAGTTTTTTGCATGGTACAACCTGGCCGGTTCCTTCGCAACAGCCACAGGCGCGCTGGCAGGCGGCTGGCTCGCACAGGTTTTACAAGACAATCGATGGACCGCGCTGGAATCGTATCGCGTGGTGTTGATCGGCTATGCAGTCGGCGGATTCCTGCTTTTATTGTTATTTCTCAACCTGACAAAATCTGTTGAAGCGGAAGGAACACAGGCTACAGCAAAGCGCGTTCTTGGCTTACATCGCTCACGCGAGGTTGTGTTCAAACTTGCTTCGTTATTTGCCATGGATGCTTTCGCAGGAGGCTTGCTCGTGCAAAGTCTGATCGCTTATTGGTTTCATGTTCGCTTTGGGGTTGAATCGGGATTGCTTGGCAGCATCTTCTTTGGCGCGAATATTCTGGCGGGCATCTCAGCATTGATCGCAGTTCGACTTGCTGATAAGTTCGGCTTGATCAACACGATGGTCTTTACACATATCCCCTCGAACATTTTATTGATCCTTGTCCCATTGATGCCGACTCTGCCGCTCGCGATTGCAGGGCTGCTTCTGCGCTTTAGCATCTCCCAAATGGATGTGCCAACGCGTCAATCCTACACGATGGCTGTTGTAGCCCCTGACGAGCGTTCCGCGGCTTCGGGCGTGACTGCCATCGCTCGTTCTGTTGGCGCGTCCGTTTCCCCCGCCCTGACGGGCTTGCTCTTTAGCATTCCGGTGTTGTTCAATGTTCCGTTCTTTTTATCCGGTGGGCTGAAAATTGTTTATGACCTGCTGTTGTATCGTGAGTTCCGCGCGGTAAAGCCTCCAGAAGAAACATAGGTCACGCTGGCAGCGTGACCTACATGTTCAAATCGAAAGATCTTTCATGTCCATAAATGCTTCCACAACCAGAGGATCAAAGTGTTTGTCAGAGTCGGCTTTGATCCTCTGGCGCACTTCAGCATGCGGCACTGCTTTGCGGTAAGGACGATCGGAGGTCAACGCGTCCCACACATCAATGACCGGGAAGATACGCGCTGCGAACGGAATCTCATCCTTTTTCAAACCGCGCGGGTAACCGGTCCCATCCCATTTTTCATGATGGCAGTAGGGGATATCAATGGCAGGCAACAAAAAATCGATGGGACTGAGCATCTCATAAGCATAGACGGGATGCTTCTGAATTAACTTGCGCTCATCATCCGTAAGCGCACCGGGCTTTAACAGGATCCCGTCGGGGATTGCCATCTTTCCTATATCATGCAACAACGCGCCGCGCGTGATATGCACCAGCGCATCATCACTCACGCCCATCGAGCGCGCCAGGCGGTACGTAAGAATGGTCACACGTTGCGTATGACCCTCCGTTTCCTTATCGCGCAAGTCAAGCGCACGCACCCAGCCTTCCAATGTCGCCTGATATGCCTTTTCGAGCTCGCGATGGCTATCCTGCAAGTCCTCGAACAGACGGGCGCTATCAATTGCCACGGCTGCCTGGTCTGCGAAGGCTGAGATCAACTCGAGGTCATTTTCTTTAAAGATCCCTGCATGGGCACGGTTATCCACATATAGCACGCCGATCAGATCATCCTTCAGTTTTAGTGGCACGCAAAGGATCGAACGAAGCTGGAATGCCGCAACGCTCATCTGAGCATCAAAGCGCGGGTCTGCCTGTGCGTTTGTGGTCAACACAGGCGCGTTCGATTCGACCACCTTCCGCACCACAGTCCGGCTGACTTTGAACGCCTCTTCATTGAGATTGACATGCGCGATGCCGCGTGCAATGCGCACGACTAGTTCCCCGTTGGATTCGCGCAGCATCAGAAAGCCGCGTTCAGCATGCATCAAGGAGATCAGCGAATCCATCACCTCTTCAAGCACACGCCTCAGTCCCAGGGATGAGTTGATGACCTGCCCAACGCTCATCAGCGCTCTGAGTTGACTCTGCCTCAGCTTTAGTTGATCGCTCACACTTTGTTCCAGCATCAATAACGACTGCGAAACATGTGTGATGTCCTGAAGTGCCGTCGAAACGATGGGGTTGCCCGACCGTGAAAGGCTGTCCACGACATTCATCAATAAGGTACTGATCCCTTTGAACTGTCGCTGGATTGTGTGCGTATCAGATAAACTCGTGATCATCGGTGAACTCCCTTAAACTTAAAAGCTTCTCTGTCTTTCCTGAGGGCTCGGAAATACAGGGTAACGTGCATTTTACTGCCACACCTGGCAGTAAAAGTGCCCATTATCCGCCAGTTATAATTGATCCATGGATGCTCTGCTCTACCGCGCGCGCTTACAGTACTCAGAGTCTATAAAACCAGACGTTCAAACCCTGCAGGGGTTACATCTGGCCCACATGCGAAATGTGCCGTTTGAGAATCTCGATATTGGGTTGAAGCGTCCCATCCGCTTGACTCAAGATGATTTGTGGGACAAGATTGTGCTCCAAAGGCGCGGCGGATTTTGTTACGAACTGAATGGGCTGTTTGCAGCGCTTTTGAAGCAACTTGGCTTTGAAGTTACTTATCTCAACGCCCGCGTCTACAACCGCGCGGGAGAACCTGGCATTGACTTTGACCACCTGGCATTGCTTGTGCAGGTCCCAAACCAACTGGAACGCTGGCTAGTGGATGTCGGTTTTGGCGACTCCTTCAACCAACCGTTGCGTTTTGAAGAACAAGGGGAACAGCCCCAGGGACTGCGGTCGTACCGCCTCGAACAAACAGCTGGTGGATATATCGTCTGGCAAAAAAATTACGATGGGTCTTCGGAACGTCAATATTTTTTTGATCTCCAACCCCGCAGCTTTCCCGCTGACTATGAGGCGGCCTGTTTGTATCATCAGACATCACCCAAATCGAGCTTTACTCGCGGAAGTATCATCAGCCGGGCTACTCCCGACGGACGCGTCTCACTTGAAGATGAACGCCTGATCCTCACGAAGAATGGTCAGCGCTCTGAGCGCCCGATTGCAAATAAAGATGAATATTACGCGCTTCTAAGACAATACTTTGACATCACACTTTAAGAGGAGCAAATATGACTGTTGAAAATTATCTGGCAGAAGCAGGTGCACTGGCAGGACTTGCAGGTGTGCTGGCAGGTTTCCCGCCGCAGTTGTGCAATTACTTGCATCAAACAGCGGCAGTAAGCTGATCACTGCGGGAATCGTGGTTTTTTCCGCGGCTTCTGTGATGTTCCTGTATTCTCTTATCGTAGCCGTGTTGTCATTCTCTGCCGCGGCAGAGTTGAACGAAGTCCCGTTGGCGTTAGATAACTTGAATGTGGGCGCGTTGCTGGTCATGTTCGCTACGATCTATGTCTTTGTAGGCGGCATTGGCATGGCAGGCTGGATTCGCTCCAGAACGGCTGGCGTTCTCACGACGATCTTTGCCGGCATCTCTGCCTTTTTGATCACGTATGCGATCGGCACCGTGATTTCCCTCTTTATGTAAAGCTTGGCTATGAATCAAAAACGCCTTCTAATCGAAGGCGTTTTTTCATTTAGCGTAGCTTGAACATCTGCATCAGCTTCATGGCCAGGTTCAAATCACCCGCCAGCTTGATCTTGCCCTGCATGAACGCTTGCATCCCGTCGAGTTCGCCGGTGAAGATCTTGACGTAATCCGTAGAATCGGCGGTGAGGGTCATCCGAGGGGAGGGATGCGCCCCACGCGAAACATCCACTTTTCCATCCTTGATCGCCGCGACCCAGTCTCCCGCTTCTGCGCCCGTGAATTTGAATTGAATGACTGCATCCAGGCCCTCCGCCTTTTCGGGGATGAACGCGCCTGGCATTTTTTCCATGAGTTCTGACACTGTGAGGGGCATATTTTGTCTCCTTATATTTATAGGTCATTGCGAGCGGAGCGAGGCAATCTCGACTTAGAATCCAACATCAGATTGCTTCGTCGGGGCGCGAAAGGCACCACTCCTCGCAATGACGGTTAGTTCTGTACGTTCTCGAATATCGCTGCGGCGCCCATGCCACCGCCTATACACATCGTGACCATTCCATACCTGGATTTGCGGCGACCCATTTCATAGATCAACTGCGTCGAGAGTTTTGTGCCCGTACATCCCAGTGGATGACCAAGCGCGATCGCGCCGCCATTGACATTGACCTTATTCTCATCCAATTCCAGTGTGCGGATCACAGCCAATGACTGCGCGGCAAAGGCTTCGTTCAATTCTATCAAATCAATATCGTTCAAGGAAAGCCCGGCGAGTTTCAATGCCTTGGGGATGGCAACGATCGGACCGATCCCCATCAATTCCGGCGGAACTCCACCAACCGCGAACGAGACGAATCGCGCCAGCGGATTCAATCCCAGTTGCGCGGCTCTCTCGGCAGACATGACCACCACTCCCGCCGCGCCGTCTGACATCTGCGACGAGTTGCCGGCTGTTACAACTCCACCTTCCTTGAAGGCAGGCTTGAGCTTGGACAGTGCTTCCATATTCGTATCCGCGCGTGGACCTTCATCGCGTCTCACGCGGAAATTCGTTTTGACGGGCTTTTCGCTCCCCTTCAGTTCGGTCACCTCGACATCAATCGAAATAAGCTCAGGATCGAAGAGTCCGGAGTTGACAGCGTGCGCTGCCTTCTGATGGCTTTTCAATGAAAACTCATCCTGATCTTCGCGGCTGATGCCATACTTTTCTGCAACGTTTTCTGCGGTGAGACCCATGTTGGTGTAATAATGCGGTAAGTCCTGGGCAAAATACGGATTCGGCGAAAACTTATATCCCGCCATAGGCACCATCGTCATAGACTCGGCTCCGCCTGCGATGGCGGTTGCGATCTGTCCGTTATGGATGGCATACGCCACATGTGCAATGGATTGCACACCCGAAGCACAGTAGCGGTTGATCGTTTCCGCAGGAACTGAATCAGGCAAGCCTGCTCGCAGCGCGATCATGCGCGCCATGTTGAGTCCCTGTTCCCCTTCAGGGAACGCACATCCGATCACCACATCTTCGATCTGGGCGGGGTCGAGATTTGGTGTCCGCTTAAGCAAGGCCTGGATAACGGTAGCAGCCATTTCGTCGGGACGGACCGTAGCAAGTCCTCCGCGTTTGGCTTTCCCAACGGGGGATCTTACGGCAGAAACGATTACTGCGTCTTTCATAGTGTCTCCTTCGCTCAAACGTGATAACGTTAATTCCTCAGCGGCTTCCCCGTCTGCAAGATATTCCACATACGCGCCTGTGTCCGCTCCTCACCGAACAGTGAAAGGATCGCTTCGCGTTCGAGGTCGAGAATATATTGTTCACTCACCCATTGCGGACGCGTGAGTTCACCGCCGCACATAACATAGGCAAGTTTGCCAGCGATGTGATGGTCATATTGCATGATGTAATTACCTTCCTTGAACATCCATGCGCCGATGCGGATGGCAGCCAGCGCATCGCGTCCCGCGGCGTAGATGAGTTCGGGTGCGGGTGGTCTGTAGCCTCCCGCGACCATGTGCAGGACTTCCTTTTTTGCTTCGGTGAGCAAATGACCGCGATTTAACACCATACGATCAGCAGTGGAAAGGATATTCATGCCGCGCGCTTCCTCTGCGCTCGTGGCAACTTTCGCTTGACCAACTTGCAGAAAGACTTTTTGCAGGGCGGCAAGCGGTTCGGAATTCTCGATTTTCATCACAGGGTTGACAATACGCCGCAACATTTCCTTCGTGCCCGCGCCTGCAGGGATCACACCTGCGCCGAGTTCAACAAGTCCGATATAGGTTTCTGCTGCGGCGACCACGCGCGAGCCGTGCATCGTGATCTCACAGCCGCCGCCCAGCGTCAACCCCGCCGGGGCGACGACGACAGGCTTCGGTGAGTAACGCATGCGCATGTTCATATCCTGCAACTTCTTCACGGCCGCTTCGAGCATATCCCACATGCCCTGCTGCGCGCCGACTACCATCATGAAGAGATTCGCACCCGCGCTGAAGTTATCCGCTTCGCTGCCGATCACGAGCCCATCGAAATCGGTTTCGAGCCGATCCAGCGCTTCGTGAGTCATGTTCATGATATCGTCATCGAGCGCGTTCATCTTCGTGTGATATTCAAGACATGCCACGCCGTCGCCCATATCACGGATGGTCGCACCAGGATTTTGTGACACAACTTTTTGCTGCTTCAAAACGATCATACCGTCGGGTCGTTTGACGTCTACATATTCCCGTTTAACTACATCATATACGCCGGTTTTCTCCCCGTTCTCGTATTGATAGAACGACTCGAATCCGGCATTGAGCATATCACTCACCCATTGGGCTGCAGGGAAACCTGAGGCTTTCATCCGCTCCACAATTTCTCGCACACCAAGCATATCCCACGTTTCGAACGGACCTGCCTCGTGCATAAAGCCCCAGCGGACAGCATCGTCAACCGGCTTGACCGTGTCTGCGACTTCAGGAATGATGGATGAGGCATACTGGAAGCTCTGATACGTGAGCACCTTGACAAGAGTGACAGCCTTGTCATCCGCTTCGAGCAGGACCTTGAGTCTCTCTCCCAGAGCCTCCACCTCCTTTGCCGCCTTGACCGAGTCGAGGCGCGGCTTGGTCGGTGGGACGTGTTCGAGGGTGTTCAAATCCAAGGACCAGAACTCTTTCTTGCCATCCTGACCACGAACTTCCTTGTAGAAACCTACTTTCGTTTTATTGCCGAGCCACTTGCGCCCGAGCATCGTTGACATCAGCTTATTCGGCGCTTCAGCTTTGAGATATTCCTGTCCCAGTTTGTCATGGGGAATGAGCGGCGCGAGATTGCGCCCAACGTGATCCCACACATCGAGTCCCACCAGATCGATCAAGCGGAACGTCGCCGTCTTCGGCCGCCCGATCAGTGGACCTGTGATCGCATCCACTTCGTCAACGGTGTAGCCGTTCTTGAGGATGAAGTCCATGCCGAACGCGCCCGTTCCAAACGCGACGCGGTTGCCGATGAAGTT
>DATKED010000005.1:0-3830 GCA_035512375.1 Anaerolineales bacterium | reverse complement strand
CGCTTGCTCATCTTGCCCTTGCCGCTTGGCTTGAGAAATAACGAAAGATGCACAAAAATCGGTTCATCCCAGCCAAAGGCACGGATAACATGCATATGTAACGGCAAAGATGGCAGCCACTCTGAACCACGAATGACATGGGTAATATTCATGAGATGATCATCCAACATTGCCGCCAGATGGTAGGTAGCCAAGCCATCTGATTTGAGCAGAACCGAATCATCAAGCGCGGAGTTGTCCGTGGTGATCGAGCCACGCAAGAGATCTCTTACAGTAATTGAACCTTCCTTTGGCATCTTGAAACGAACAACATATTTTTCCCCGGCTTCGATACGGCGGCGGGCACTAGCAATTTCCAGGTTGCGACAAGTTCCATCGTAGCGCGGATTTTGCTTGTTCTTCAACTGTTCCTGGCGCACCTTTTCCAATCGCTCCGGCGTGCAAAAGCAAGGGAATGCATGACCGAGATCAACTAGCTTCCAGGCATATTCATGATAAAGCTCCCGGCGCTCGGTCTGGCGGTAGAGACCATTCGGGCCGCCAATATCGGGACCCTCATCGTAATTGATTCCCAACCAATGTAAACCTTCGATCAGTTCCTTTTCAGCCCCAGGCGTATAGCGTTTCTGATCTGTATCTTCTATCCTGAGAATAAACGTCCCGCCCATACGGCGAGCCAGAAGAAAAGGATAGAGGGCAGAACGCGCGTTACCAATATGCATTCGTCCGGTTGGCGATGGAGCAAATCGAGTGCGGACAGGTTTTGTGTTCAAAAGGAGGGTCTCCAAGTTATAGTTGTGACTATCGTATTCTGTCTATGATACAACTTCAGCCAGAATACGATCATCAAAATTCCAGTTGCTTGTGCCGCATGGCGACACTTTCGACCAGTCCAATGCCAAGCATCAGCGAGGTGAGACCGCTGCCTCCATAGCTGATGAACGGCAGGGGAAGTCCAGAGACCGGCACGATATTCAAATTGACGCCGATGTTGACCATGCCTTGAAAGAAGATCAACGTTGCGACACCATAGGCAATATTCATCCCGGCCACATCGCGCGCCTTCTGCGCGGTGCGCAGGCACCTCCAGATCACCAGTACGATAATGACGATCACCAATAACGAACCGACCAACCCAAACTCCTCTGAAATAGCGGAAAAGATGAAGTCAGTGTGGCGCACTTTTAGGAAGCGCAATTGGGTCTGCGTGCCATGGCCATATCCCTGACCAAATAGTCCGCCCGAGCCAATGGCAATCAGAGCCTGGTCTACATTATAAGTTGCACCAAATGTGGCATTGGGATCCGGCAAAATGAAATTCGTGATGCGTTCCTGTTGATATTCCTGTAAAAACGGGATGCGAATTGCAAATAATGAAAGCGTAACGATCGTTGCGAGACCTAAAAAACCAATGACGCCGAACAATAACAAGTGTTTTAGCTGGATCCCGTTAAACCATAACAGGGCCGCAAAGATGACCATTAGCACAACAACATTGCTCAAATTTGGCTGGAGCAGGATCCAGATGGCAAGCCCCATCACCCACAGGAAAGCAACAATGATCCAGCGCAGATCGCGCGGCCGGTTTTGCGTTCGATCAAAATAGCGGGCGAGCAACAGGATTGCCACGATCTTCGCGAACTCCGTTGGCTGAAGGAACAATACCCCCACTGTAAACCAACGTGCTGCGCCAAACACTGCCTGTGCGCTGAGGAACAGTGCGAACAGAAGCAGACTCATCAAGATAAAAATGGGACGGTACAATGCCATCCAGTAGCGGTAGTCGATGGCGGCAACGATAAAGATGAGTGCCAGCCCCACCAGGGCGAAATAAATCTGGCGGTTGATGAGTGGCAGCAGGACCTCATTCCCCGCAACTGCTGAACGGATCATGGTCGTACCAAACGCGGTGGCAAGCACCACTGCGCCAAGCAGCCAAAAATCAAAATAACGCCATGAAATATTACGAAGCATACGGGGAACTTATTTCGATCGCTTCGCGCGGCGACGCGACGCCGCCCGCAAAGGGATATCTGCCACAAGACGCTGCGACCGCCCGTCATGCTCCATACCAATCTGCACGGATTGCGCATCGATCTCCACGTGGCGCGAGATGGTCGCGATCAAATCGTCTTTAAGGGAGTCAAGCTCGGCAGGGGTCAGATCCGTGCGGTCATGGATGAGGACCAATTGCAAACGCTCTTTGGCGCTCTCCGCGCTGTTTTTCTTTCCAAACAAACGGTCGAAGAAATTCATGTCATTTCCTCCCCGCTAGTCGTTGAAGGCGTTGCCACAATCCATCACTATGATCCAGATCGAGGAATGGAACTTTCTCTCCCCGCAAACGCTTGGCGATATTGCGGAAGGCCTGGCCTGCTCTACTTTTCGGATCGAAGGCAACCGGTGCGCCACGGTTGGAACCAATGATGACATTTTCATCCTCTGGCACAATCCCGATCAGCTCAACTGCCAGCAAGTCCAGCACATCATCAGACGAAAGCATATCGTGATTTCTCACCAGCGTCGGATTCAATCGGTTGATGATCAATGCACCGGGACCCTTTTCTTCCGACTCCAGAATGCCGATTACGCGATCTGCATCACGCACAGCGGAGATCTCGGGATTGGTAACAACTAAAACGCGGTCCGCGGCGGCGATGGCGTTTTTAAAGCCGCGTTCGATGCCGGCAGGTGAATCGATCAGCACAAAATCAAAATCATTCCGCAAGTCTTTGATCAAACGATTCATATCGCTCGGCGACACCGCATTCTTGTCACGAGTCTGTGCTGCAGGGATGAGATACAACCCGGGCAATTTCTTGTCGCGTATCATCGCCTGCTTCAAACGACAGCGCCCTTCGATCACATCAACGATGTCGTACACGATCCGATTTTCCAAACCCAGGATCACGTCGAGGTTACGGAGACCAATATCGCCATCAATGCAGACAACTTTGGCTCCTTCTGAAGCCAATGCAACTCCAATATTCGCGACCGCAGTCGTCTTGCCTACGCCGCCTTTCCCTGACGTGATGGTGATTACTTGTGCGGGCATGTATTTATCCTATGAGGAGAGATAATAACTGGTAAGGCATATCAATTTTATCCAGGCACCCAAAGCTCTGCCTGCAATTTTCCATCTTTATTAATACGCACAATTTCCGGTTTCGGGTGTTCCTGCGGATCCAAAGCAGCCGACACTTCATCCGCAATGCGCAATTGGGTTGGGGAAAGATCGAGGGCACAGATCACGGCATTCCGATTCCCTTTTACACCTGCATGAACCATGCCACGCAAACGTCCCCAAATCATCACATTCCCATCTGCAACAATTTCAGCACCCGGATTGACATCGCCCAAAATCACCACATGACCCGCAAATTCAATTCTTGTTCCCGAACGAAGCGTACGATGGAGAAATAACGCAGTCTCTTCGCCGAGATTCTCCACCGCAAACTTGCGACCCTCTTCAGGTCTCGGCTTGGAAATGCGGGTCGCCAAACCAAGCAATTGAGCAGTCTTTTCTGTTGTAGGCGACTCGCTGATCACTGCCCAGAGAAAAATACCGCGTTCAGAAAGTTGATCACGTAAATCTACCAGCTCGTTCACATGCAGAACCTGGCTTGCCACATCCAAAGCCAAACGCGCTCCCTGAAAAAAAGCAGGCTGTCCATCCACCTCGGTAAGCAGTGCAACTCGCTGTTCCTCCCATGGCGCATCATCCAACGAGACGAGCAGTCCGTCGCGCAAACCTTTGATCTGGATTAGGGAGTTCGTCTCATTCATGGAATAAATGTGATGTTGATTGATAATCACCAAATTATAGCATG
>DATKED010000004.1:0-12804 GCA_035512375.1 Anaerolineales bacterium | reverse complement strand
ACTCGAACAAGAATATTGCAGATCATCTTCATTGTGTTTTCCATCATGTTGATCCTCTCGATGGTCCTTTCGCTGACGAGCTACTAAGCACATTCTTCGCTGGTATAATCCAAGCCGCGCGGTGGATATAAGCCGCGCTTTATTTCGCTATGGCTGTAAGGCAGGACCAGGGTCCCGCCCCATAAAAAGGTATGTATGCTCGAAAAACTAAAAGGCATTGAAGAACGCTACGAACAACTCGGAAAAGAATTCCTGGAAGTGGGGAATAACTATCAACGCGCGGCCGAGATCAACAAGGAACGCGTCGAACTGGAAACGATTGTTGAGAAGGCGCGAGCGTACCGGCGGGCAGTGAAAAGCCTGGAAGAAGCAAGAACAATTCTTGAATCTGAAAAGGATGCGGAGCTGCTCGCGCTGGCTGATGTTGATATCGCGGAATTGAGTCCGAAGATCGAATTGCTTGAAAAAGAGATCAGGAGTCTGCTTGTTCCAAAAGACCCGCGCGATGAAAAGAACGTGATCGTTGAAATACGCGCTGGCGCAGGCGGGGACGAAGCCGCGATCTTTGCCGCGGATCTGTTCCGCATGTATTCGCGTTACGCGGATATGCAAAGATGGAAAGCCGAAATCCTTTCGGAGAACGCAATCGGCGTTGGCGGATATAAGGAAGTGATCTTTGAAATTCGCGGTAAGAGCACATACTCAAAGTTGAAGTATGAATCCGGTGTCCATCGCGTTCAGCGTGTTCCCGCCACTGAAGCGCAGGGACGCATTCACACCTCCACTGCAACCGTCGCTGTGCTTGCCGAAGTGGATGAGGTGGAAATTGAAATCCCTGAAAGCGACATTGAGGTTGAAGTGTATCGTTCCTCCGGTGCGGGCGGGCAGAACGTGCAAAAGAACTCCACAGCTGTGCGCTTGTATCATAAGCCAACCGGGATGGTCGTGACCTGTCAGGATGAGCGCTCGCAATTGCAGAATAAATTGCGTGCGCTCAGCATTTTGAGAGCCCGCCTCTATGAAATGGAAGAGGCAAAACGCAGCGCAGAGATCGAATCAGACCGCCGCTCTCAAGTTGGCACGGGCGAACGCTCTGAAAAGATACGTACCTATAACTATCCACAAAACCGGGTCACAGATCATCGCATCGGGCTGTCAATTTACAATCTGCCTGCCGTGATGGATGGCGGAATTGATGAATTTATCGATGAGCTTTCCACGCGCCACGAAGCAGATCGTCTCGCCATGAGCGGCGTGGATGAAGAGTAATTTTGCTCAAGCCGCCGTCTAGAGCATTTGTTTAGGATGACAACATCATTTCTCACGGATATTACAAATCGCCTCACTCCGGTCAGCGACACACCTGCTCTAGATGCCTCCGTTCTTATTGGTCATATCCTCAACAAACCACGTACGTGGGTACGGGCTCACCCGGCATTGACACTCACAACCGAACAGCAAATTCAACTAGATGACTCGCTGGCACGTTTGGAACGCGGCGAGTCGTTCCCTTATGTGCTCGGTCACTGGGAATTCTTTGGCTTGGAATTTGACATCACACCAGATGTCTTAATTCCCCGCCCGGAAACAGAATTACTTGTTGAGAGGGCGATTACATGGCTTCAAGAATTTCCCGGGAGGCGACGCATTGCCGATGTGGGTACCGGTTCTGGCGCAATTGGGGTGTCGATCGCAGCCAGTGTGCGTGATGTGAAGGTTCTTGCCACAGATATTTCACCAAAGGCCCTGCAGGTCGCCAGGCTAAATGCAGAGAAACATCGTGTGAACAAAAGCATGGAATTTGTTGAATGTGACCTGCTCCCAATCAGATCGCCAGCTGGAAATCAAGAGTCGGAAATCGATCTCCTCTGCGCCAACCTGCCTTATATTCCCACCGAAACTTTGCACAGCCTTTCCATCTTCGAGCATGAGCCCACCCTCGCGCTGGATGGCGGTCCCGATGGACTGGATCTCCATCGAAGGCTATTCTCTCTCGTGCCTGAATGGCTGGCTTCAGATGGAAAAACGTTGCTTGAAATCGAGACGACGCAAGGCACAAAAATTCTTGCCATGGCAAATGATCTTTTCCCCGGCGCTGAAATCTCTTTACACAGAGATCTGTCCGGGCATGATCGTTTATTGGAAATATCGCTTTCGGGAAAATGAAGACCAGAATTATCCCTGCGAATTCACTCGACGCCATTACACGGGCAATTGAAATCCTCCACTCCGGAGGGCTGGTCGCCTTCCCTACCGATACCGTCTATGGTCTGGGCGCGCTGGCATTTAAGGGGAAGGCTGTGGAGTCGATCTATGCTGCCAAAGGTCGACCGATTGAAAAAGCAATCCCAATTTTGATCGGCGATCAGGGTGATTTGGAAAAAGTAGGGACAAATATCCCTGAGAGCGCGCACACACTTGCCTCGCGCTTCTGGCCCGGACCTCTCACTGTCCTTGTCCCGAAGCGCGCCGACTTGCCCGAGGCCGTGTCTGCTACAGCCACCGTCGGCGTGCGCGTGCCTGACCATGCGGTGGCACGTGCGCTCCTGCGCGCCGCGGGACCGCTGGCCGTCACCTCGGCGAATATCTCGGGAAGGGAAAGTCCGGTTACTGCTCCAGAAGTCTATGAGGAATTGGGAGGCCGGATCGCTTTGATCGTTGATGGAGGCAGAACGCCCGGTGGCGTCCCTTCCACGCTGGTGGATTGCACAACGCCTGAGTTGTCGATTTTGCGTGAGGGTCCCATTTCAATGGAGGAATTACTTTCCACCCTAAATACCTCATGATGAAAAACTCTTAGGTTGCTTTCAGGTTCGGTTCAGGTTCCCTTAAAGTGCCGGGCTATAATGAAGGATGCATTCTCCTTTACAAACCGCCTACGGCTCGGGCAAGCCAAAGGCGGTTTGGGTTTTAAACGGGTGTCAATGCAGGTGGCAGCAGGAGCCCGAAACATGGGATTGCTTCGCCTTCGGCTCGCAATGACAGTTAGGACAACGGCCACGTCGGCTGGACGTCAATATCCAACCCGGAGACATGCCCGAAGGAATACCGGTAATACCCTGCCGCAGCGATCATAGCGGCATTGTCGGTGCATAGCGAAAATACGGGGATATGGACTTTGAATTCATTCTGTGATTGAAAAACCTGGCGAAGCGCGTGGTTTGCAGAGACTCCGCCTGCAACAAGAATCTCCAGGGCGTGATGATCCCTGGCGGCCTGGATGGTCTTCTTGAACAATACCTCAACAACCGCAGCTTGAAACGATGCTGCCAAATCCTCGATGGGCAGCGTTTTGCCCTTCTTCTTCAAGTCATTGACTTCATACAGAACAGCTGTTTTTAGCCCGCTAAATGAGAAATCGTATTCTCCTTCAACCTTCGCACGTGGGAATTTGAAGCGCGTCGGGTCGCCGGTTTCCGCCGCGCGTTGAATGGATGGTCCGCCTGGATAAGGCAGTTCCAGCAGCCGCGCGACCTTGTCGAATGCCTCACCCGCCGCGTCATCCAGCGTGGAACCGAGACGTCGGTACGTCAAATGATCGGTCATAAGGTTCAGTTCGGTATGCCCCCCCGATACCAGCAACGCCACCAGAGGGAATTGCGGTTCCGGCGGAGCCGTTTCCCCCGCATTATAAATCCACGATGAATAAATATGCCCTTCGAGATGATTGACCCCGACCAGCGGCAGACTCATTCCAAGCGCGATCCCCTTTGCCATGTTCATGCCAACAACCAGCGATCCCGCCAACCCGGGACCGCGTGTGACAGCAACCGCATCCATATCTTTTAACGTGAGATTCGATTGAGCAAGAGTTTGCTCAACGACCGGGATGATACTCAGCACGTGTTGACGCGATGCCACCTCCGGGAACACGCCCCCGTAGCGCGCATGGATATCCATTTGCGAGGCGACAGTGGATGCCACAAGCGCGCGTCCATTTTCGATAACGGCACACGCTGTTTCGTCACAGGAGGTTTCGATGGCAAGAATTCGAGTCGGCTTTAGATCACTCATGATCTTTCATGTCACTGCCAGGAGTGCCAAAGGACTGTTGCAGCAATCGTCTGGCTACGTTGGA
The DNA here is from genome assembly GCA_035512375.1 of Anaerolineales bacterium. Taxonomy (GTDB): domain Bacteria; phylum Chloroflexota; class Anaerolineae; order Anaerolineales; family Villigracilaceae; genus Defluviilinea. The sequence goes on along the minus strand of DATKED010000004.1, from coordinate 8,726 downwards.
GATTGCTTCACTCATCTGGTTGGCTCGCAATGACGCCTTATTCCTTTTTCCACTTCTTCATCGGCAAAACAAAATCATACGGATATTCAGCCAGCAGTTCCATTTTGCCATCTGGGCGCACCCAATACGTATCTTCAATGCGAAATCCCACACCTTTTTCAGGGTAGTACAAACCGGGCTCAATCGTGATCACAACACCTGGCTTGAGAATATTATCGTTACTCGCGGTCAATCCAGACCACGGGCGCTCATGGATGTTGAGCCCGACTCCATGCCCCAAAGAATGGACATATCCATCAAGCGGTGACTTAGTATTCAATTGCGACTTATGTCCCTTCGATTCGAAGTACTCACAGGTCATACGCTGATAATCAATAAATGAGGCATTGAGATCAAGGTTCTCAACCACTTTAGCATAAACTTCATGGACCTGATCATAGAGAGCTTGCGCTTCAGGCGTTGCATATCCCAGACTCCACGTGCGCGTGAAATCATAGAAATATCCACCGCCCTGTTCGGCTGGGAAAATATCGAAAACGATTGTCTTACCCAATGTCAATAAATCTACAGGGTCTCCGACGGAATGCGGTACACCGGCATCACGACCAATCGCAAAGATCACGCCTTCCACATCCACTGCACCACGTTCTGCGAGCCAGAGCGAGATTTTGCTTTTCACATCCCCAATTGTGAGTGGGTTTCCATCCTCTTTCAATAACACTTCATCTTCGCGCACTGGACAGGAGGTCAGGTACTCCTGCACCATTTTCACAACGGTCGTTGTCACCGCGCCCATCTGACGAATACGCGCCACTTCCACATCATCTTTTGTTTCCATGGCGCGCAAGAGAGTCGAGTCCATGCCTGATTCCCCGACAAATTCCACTTCAGGCATAAGCTGTGCCAGCTTCATCATGATGCCGAAGAGCAGAGAAAATTCCACTTTGCCATAAACGGCTATACACCCACCAGAAAGCCCGTATTCTTCAAGTATTTTTTTGAACCGCAATGCATTTGCCAGAAGGCGATTTCCATTTGCCTGGTCTTCAAAATCCGACATTGGGAATTCACTAAATGAAACCGTCTTCAATCCGCTTTTGGCGGCTTCATCGCGTTCCATGTCATTGTAAAACAAAACAGGTTCTTTTCCCATCTTTTTGATAAGAAGCGCGCCGCTCACATGCCCGCCGCCGACGAAGTAATACATCGGGGGGTTGTATTCCGCATCACCAAAGACGAGCAGCGCATCCAGGTTGCGGGCTTGCATGAGAGCATCAAGATCTGATTTCATAATTTCTCCGAAAGAAGGGATTTGAGATTAGTAACTAGTATTTCATCGTCCAGGACTGTGCGCGGGTCGAAAAGAATTGTATCATTTTCCACCCGCGCAATGATGGGCGGATGACTGCCACGAAGTTTTTTCAGAAATTTATCAGGTGATCTTATATCCAGCGCCAATACATAAGTGGATATGCATTCATCAGGAAGACTCCCTCCGCCCACGGTTGATTCAGATTGAATGACTTCGCCTTGCCCCAGCGCACCCTGCCAGGCCTCGGCACGGATCTTGATCTGCTCCAGCGTTAACGACATCATCCTCCAGATGGGAATTTCCTGCTCCGCCTCATCCTTGAGATAGTGGAGCAATGTCGCGGTGATGCCCGCGAGACAGGTCTTATCCGCGCGGACGGCGCGCGCCAGCGGATGTTTTCTGATCCTGTCGATCAAATCCGTCCTGCCGATAATGATCCCCGCCTGTGGTCCGCCGAGCAATTTGTCGCCAGAGAAACAGACCAGATCCACTCCAGCGGCAAGAGATTCTTGTACAGTTGGTTCATGAGCAAATCCATACTTCGCAGTATCGAGCAAGGCACCTGAGCCAAGATCGTCTACAACCGCGATGTTTGCCTGATGAGCAATGTCAACGATATCCTTCAATTCAGGTTCTTCGGTAAAGCCAACGATCTTGAAGTTGCTACGATGGGCGCGCATGACGAGCGCAGTCGGTACTTCGAGCGCTTCCCTGTAATCTGACAATCTAACTTTGTTGGTTGTGCCCACTTCGACAAGTTTCGCCCCTGATTGCTTCATCACGTCAGGGACGCGGAAGCCGCCGCCGATCTCGACGAGTTGCGAGCGAGAGATGACCACGCGCTTTCGATTTGCCAGTGCTGATAGAACAAGCAGCACCGCCGACGCATTGTTATTGACGACAACCGCAGCTTCCGCGCCGGTGAGTCTTTGCAGAATGGCTTCGGCATGGATCAGGCGCGAGCCGCGCTGACCCTTCCCCAGGTTATATTCAAGCGTGGAATAATTCTCAGCGGCATCCTTCATTGCCGCGCTCGTGGCGTTCGATAACGGCGCACGTCCAAGATTGGTGTGGAGGATGACTCCCGTGGCGTTGATGACCGGCAACAGGGTCGGCTCTATCCAGGCAGTGAGACGGGATTCGGCATGGGCTAAGATATCGTCGATGGAGGGCAGTCCCGCCTCAGGCTTGGCTTTGAAGCGTGCGCGGATTTCCTCCAGAGTCGTTCGAAGCGCGTCCAAAGTCAGAGGGCGGCCATACTCATCAATGAGATGGTCCGCATTTCTGAGCAGCTGTTCCACCGCTGGAAGGTCACGAAGGCTGGTCATCAGATGTCACTGGAGGCTTCCAGTGTGCTTTTTCGCGGAGACGTGTGAAATATTCGATGGCAGCCAGCCCGCCTGCGAGACCGAGGATCACATAGACCGTGACGAGGCGACCAAGTTGCAGCCAGGCAAGCGTGGCACCGTAAACCCCAAACCATAATGCCTGGCGGACAATCACACTTGCCTCGGCCGGTTTTTCACCGGGAAAGCGGCGATGGAAAAAATAGGCGATGGGCAAAGCAGTACCAGTAAGCGCCAGCAACACAAGGATAAAAAATCCCCAGCGCGGCCAGACGAGTGGAAGTGTTTGTGTAACGAGAAGATATAAACCGCCCCAGCCAGCGATCATCAGGGCGAGCGCCGAAAGACCGAATGGTTTGAATTTGAGTTGTTCATCCATTGAGGGAATTATACTCGGTGTGAAGAATGAGCCGCGAAGAACGCGAAGTTCGCAAAGAAAGATGAAGGAAGAGAAAAGAGAAACGCCGATGGTTGAATCGCCCGGGGATTTGGCGAGCCCGCATCGAAACCATCTATGTATAAAACAAACAGGCAGGATTTTCACCTGCCTGTGTTCATTAAAATGAGACTGCTACAATCAGACTTTTTTCTGTGCCTCTTCAACCACTTCCAAAAGTTCAGGCAGGTCCATGCCGAGTTCGCGGAGTTTTTCAACAGTGGGGATGCTGTTTTTGTCCCAGCCGCGTCTTTGATACACTGCGTCCATGAGCAATTCATACTGCGCTTCGCGATACTTGCGCAGTTCCTTCATCTTGTCCTCGGTGGACATGCCGGCGGGATCAATCTCGAGGAGTCGCTTGAGTTGTTCATCGTAGCGATCCGGGCGCGACTCATATTCCAGCCTGGTAACAGGTCCCATCGCGCGATATGGCGGATAATCATGCTGACGTCCGATGCGACCCATGCGCAGGGCAAAAACCTTCTGGAAGTTATAAACGCGCTCTGATTGCAGCAACAGGTCCTCAACGTTCGTCGGCTTGCCTGTCACCCCTTCATGGATCCATGTGTAGTTTTCAACATGCTCTTGCACTTTGGCAGGTTCCCTGGTCTGCTTGTTGTTGGCAGGCGAGATGTCATTCCATGGAAGCTTGCACAGCCCGTGCAGGCTGAACCAGGTGCGCCACATCGGGAAGTAATGCAGAGCTTCAGCTTTGTCCTGGAACGTGGGCAAAAGATTATGGACCTGGTCCATGAAGATCAGCCACGCCTCATCGTGCTGCGGACCTTTCGTAGCCAGTCCGTACCCGCCCTGCTGAGCAATGGACTCCTTGGTCATGTACTCTGAAATTTCCATACCTTTGATCTCCATGCCGATATCCTGCATGAGGACAGGATCGCCGCCGAACTCACGGGCGAAGTATTCCTTCATATAGCGCACACCCTGCCCGACAATCACACCAAAGCCTTCGCCGCGCGCCATTTGATGCAATAACTCAAGAGCTGCCGCGCCGTTGCCGAAGTTCAACTCCAAGCCGCCGGTGTGTTCCTTATTCAAAATTCCTTCTTCGTAACATTCCATCGCAAAGGCAACACAATTGGAATAGGAGATCGTGTCCACACCGTAAGTGTCGCAGTAGAAATTGAGTTCCAAAACCTTCTGGGCGTCAAAGTTGCCGATGTTCGAACCAAGCCCTGCGGCGTTTTCGTATTCGGGTCCATCCACGAGAACACAGGTCCCGGCATACGGACCGGTCTGCACCGGGAACTGGTCCACGCCATGCGAGCAGGACATCGTGCAACCCAGCCAGCAGCCGTCCGGCATGCCCTGGGTGAACGCTTCCTTCCAGACCTTCGAATCGATCTTATGGGCCTCAGGATGTGAACCAAAACGGAAGTTATGGGTCGGCAGAAGGTCAAAGTGATCCATCACGTCCACGATGTTGGCAGTACCGATCCTGCGCATCTGGTTCTGCGAATCATCCAGCTCGGAAATTTCCTTGTTGATGCGCTGTCCCGCCTTACGGACGAGCGCCATATCTGCGACGCCATTCTTGTCCCCGCCCATATCGCTAAAGCGGCAGACGACTGCGGCGATCTTCTTGTCACGCAAGACGCGTCCCGCGCCGCCGCGACCGGCCTGCTTGAGTCGCGCTTCTTTTCGGCGGACGTCATACCACGTGGAATTGATCGCGGCAATTCGGGTATGTTCTGCCGCCTGTCCTGCGGATAGGACCGCGACGCCGCGCTTGCCTCTTTCATCGCCGCCATATTTCGCGGTCAGGATGTTACCAATGAGATGTGAATCTTCCGCTTCGAACGAGTACGGTTCGATCGTGACCCTGCCTGTGTCGCCGTCGATGAAGATGACTACATCCTCAGACGCCTTGCCCTGGATCTCCAGCGCGTCGAAGCCGGAGAACTTCAGGAACGGCGAGAAATATCCACCGGCGTTGCTGTCGATCACATTCCCAGTGAGCGGACTCAGCGTCACAAGCGTGGCTTTACCGCTGCCCGGGTACGCCGTGATTCCGCAAATGGGACCGTTGGCAATGACCAATGCATTCTGATTGTCATTCCATTTGGTCTCAGGCGTGACTGCGTCCCACAGCAATTTGAGCGCGAATCCGCGTCCGCCGGTGAACAGGTCTTTCATCCGCTGCGTGACGGGTTTTTCGTTGATCGTGTTGTTGTCAAGATTAATATAGAGCGTGCGGTTGGCATATCCGCGCTCGACGGGGCGAAGTCTGTATGTGAATTCTGCAAGCAGAGTGGATTCAGTAGGCAGTGTCATGGATATTCTCCTTGGGATATTCGGACGCAAACAGGAAAGGCATTGGAAATTGACATTCGAATTATCCCAATATTGACCTTGATTGCCTACTGACTATCTTCCTTTTCTGCTAGTGCCAAGAGGACTATCCGTTTTGTGGGGATATAATGAAAGAAAGAGGAAAGAAACCCGATGGCTTCGATACGGCAGGCAAACACCGCCTACTCGATCAGCGAGCGCCACACGCAACCATCGGAGTTTGGAGATTATATGAACGTATCCGAAGCAATTCGCACAAAACGAGCGATCCGCAAGTTTCAGAATAAGCCTTTGCCTGAGGACGTCACCCATGCGATCCTGAACGCGGGGCGCAGGTCACAATCCTCGAAGAATGAGCAGGCGTGGAAATTCGTCGCCATCCGCGAAAAGTCCATTCTCGAGGCACTCTCCGAGTGCGGCACCTATGCAGGGCATCTCGCAGGCGCCGCGCTGGCAATTGCCATCCTCACGCCTGACCCTGAGGGAAAATTCCAGATGATGTTCGATGCGGGTCAGGCTGCGGCGTTCATGCAGCTCGCGGCATGGGAGCTGGGCGTTGGCTCCGTGCCTGCTTCGATCTATGAACACGAAAAAGCGCGCGGAATTTTGGGATTCCCGTCCGAGTGGCATTTGCGGATCGCGCTGTCGTTTGGGTATTCAGTGGAGGAGGAGAAGCTATCCGCCGCGCCCAGGAAAGGCGGACGAAGATCGCTTGAAGAAATTGTGCATTGGGATAAATGGTAAAACACATTGAATCAGGATGAGGTCAAAATGGATGAAATGAAATATGCCAAACTTACGGAAGTGCTTGGTCGCTGGAAAGCAGAGATTGTCGAAAGCTTTTTGGGGTCGGAAGGGATTGATGTGGTACTCGTTCAAGACTCTATTTCCCAGTCAACCTATGCCAATCCATTTGCTCCCGTTCAGATTTTTGTTCCAAAAGAAAAACTCGAGCAGGCGCGTGAACTGGCAAAAGATCTCGAGGATGTTCTTCAAGAGGAGGAGGAGGAAGAGGCTGATGAAGATGCCGGGGAGGAATAAAAGTTCGCGGATTCCTGCCGCACCACCACAGGTGATCCAAGCCGCTACAGGAGATATGTGTTGGGGAAAACAGTCACCTGTTAGGGTTGCCCGGCGTAAGCCGGAAGTTCCAACTTATCCAGAAAATAGGGAAGCATTTTGTGCCACCAGGGCCAATCGTGGTTGACGTCATAACCCCAGATGTCAATCCCGTGTGGAATATTTTTCTGTTCAAGGATGTGCTTAAGCGCGAGCGTATCCGCCAGCATGTCGTCTTCCCAGGCGCCCTGCCCCACACAGATAATGATATGGCTCTGCCGATATTGATCGAGATACCAGGGATCAGTCATATTGGGAAGATAAGCCAAAGGTGTATTGAAGTAAACGTTATCATCCATGTAATCACCAATAAAGGTATTGAGCCGATATAAGCCGCTGAGGGCGATCACTGTATCGAAAATATCAGGGTGACGAAAGAAAAAGTTTGCGGCGTGGTAAGCGCCCATGCTGACGCCGGTGGTCATGAACTTTTGGTCCGTGCCGCCGCTGTGCTGGCGCATGAACGGGACAACTTCCTCCACGATATAGCGGTCATAGTCCTGATGGCGGCGCGCCCTGTCAGCGGGATGCGCACCCCAGTTCGCCCAGGATTGACTGTCCAAACTATCCACAGTGAACAACTTGATCTGACCGGCTTCGATAAATCTCGCCAGCGTGTTCGTCATCCCCCAATCTTCAAAATCATGAAAGCGCCCCTGCTGTGACGGAAAGACCAGCACAGGCTTGCCGTAATAGCCATAGACTCTCAATTCCATGTCGTGCCCGAGGGTGGGACTGAACCACTTGTGATATTCGGTCTGCATAGGGCTCCGTTATTCCTGAATGAATTTTGCGATCGAGATCACTTCATCCAGTTCAGGGGAACGGACAAGATAGCCATAATTCCCCAACGCTGCACTGAACACACCGCTGATCGATTCGTGATGACTGATCTTATCCTTGTAAACCGATAGGATCTCCTGCTCGGTATGTGCATACGGACGGTTGGACTTGCGACCCACATAACAGCAGTGATACTTCTGAGTGTAATCGGGATACGGGAATCCCTTCCCAGCCAGGATGCTCCCCCAGGCATTATAAACATCGATATCGCAGGCGTAGTTGAACATGTCAGTGGTGAGCCCGCCGGGTGGACGCATATTCACTTCCAGTGCAACGAGATCGCCCGTGCCATTTTGACGGAAAAACTCGAAGTGGAAGAATCGCTCGCGGACATCGAAGGCTTTCAGCACGCTGCATCCCAGGGATTGCACATCGGCGGGGATCTCGCGCAGGGTGTAGTAGTAGACCAGGTCATCATTGAGAACCGTTTCCATGATCCCCGTGCTGTATACCAGGGAATTCATAAAGACAGGCGTGCCGTCGCGGTCGGTGAGACCATCAAAGGTGACGATCTGACCATTCACAAACTCTTCGAAGAGATAATCAACCGTCGGCTTGGACTCGAAGAAGGCTTTCAACTCATTCTCGTCATGGATCTTGTACGTTGCCGCCGCGCCGACACCAACGTCAGGTTTCGCCACCAGTGGATATCCAGTTTCTGCGATGAGTGCGGCTGCGTCCTGCATGGTTTTGACAACCGTGCCGCGCGCGACCTTGACCCCTGCCTGGACAAATGTCTCCCGCATCAGGGACTTGCGCTTGATCCTGCCGATCTGATCGGTCCGTATCCCGGGCATGTTGAAATCGGTGCGCAGGCGGGCTTCGGTCTCGAGCCAGAATTCGTTGTGCGAGTCGATGCGGTCCAGTTTGCCGTGGCGGTGCGTGAAGTAGCCCAGCGCACGGACGAGTTCATCGTAGTTGTGCATGCTGTTGACGCGGAAATATTCTGCCAGCGAGGATCTCAACTCGGAGCGTAGGGAATCATAGGTCTCATCCGCCAGACCCAGGACTGTGACCCCGTGGTTCTTGAGCGCCACCGCGAAGCGGTAATAGTTGGACGGAAAGTGAGGGGATAGGAAAACGAAGTTCATTGCAGCCTCCCGCGGAGCAAAGTTGCCCAAATATACCAAATTTTGGCTGGAATAAGGGCCGAGAAGATAATTCAATGAAACTGTATATTTTACGGAATAGTGAGTGGGTATAATCAGAACATCAATCGTCAGATAGTAAGCGTTCACTGAAAGAGGGATTCCATGACCGATCATTGCTTCATCAGTTACTCCACCGCCGACGCGCTGGAATTCGCGCGTAAACTTGCCGACGCACTGGAAGGCGGAAGGGATGAATTTGTCGATGC
>DATKED010000003.1:0-7855 GCA_035512375.1 Anaerolineales bacterium | reverse complement strand
CATCACGACTATGTTGATTTACTTATCATACAGTCCACTAGGGGTGTCTTTTATGCCTTGTCCCATATCTGGGTCAACCGTTGGACTACACCTAAAATCCACCTCTCAATCCCCCGCCGGGGGATTGTTATTTAGTTTGTCTTCCCTTAATCTGAGTTGCCACCCTGGCAGGGCATGTCACCCTGGAGGAGGATTCTCTTGCGATCGAAGGGTCTACTGCGCTGCAAAGCGGTTGGGCATCATAGATAAAAGATGATGGTAGCAATTATTTTATATTTCCATCTGATGATCAGAAGCGCTCATATGAATTGGCTTTCCAAGGATGTGCAAATGACCCTTTCAAAACAACTTCAAGTATTTCTGCTCTATGCGCGTAATGATAAAGAGGCAGTTCATCGTCTCTACAAGCGTCTTGTAAAGGATGGTGCAAGAGTCTGGCTGGATGAAAGAAGCATACTTCCCGGCCAGGATTGGGCGTATGAAATCCGCAAGACCATCCAACGTAGTGACATTGTCGTTGTTTGCCTTTCGAAACAGTTCAACAAACAGGGAGGTTATCGTCATGAAGAGCTAAAGATCGCAGTTGAAAAGGCAAATACGCTCGCCGAGGATGAGATCTTCCTTATCCCGGCCCGGCTGGAGATTTGTGAGCTTCCCGAGCCCTTGCGTTGCTGGCAGCGCGTGGATCTCTTTGATGCCAGTGGCTATAAAAAATTAATGCGTGCTCTAAAGGAACATATAGTATCGGCGTAAATGATACTTTTCCATCCAGTTGCTGTTGGAGGGGGACGAACTGTGGCTTTCGGTGGAATCGATCCAGTACTATGATGTGCGCGGGGGAAATTCCCGGATGCAAAATTCCATTCGGCGACTATCGATCAGACGTATGCCAATTACAATGATTCTGTAGGCGACACCACTGCCGTCGGCAGTTATAAGGGTGGGAAAAGTCCTTATGGGATCTACGATATGGCGGGCAATACGTGGGAGTGGGTGGCGGATTGGTTCTCCGGCAGCTATTACCTGGACACGCCGCTCACCAATCCGCCGGGTCCCGCCTCAGGACAGTATCGGGTTCTGCGCGGCGGGTCCTGGCATGATCAGGCAGAGACTGTCAGCACCTCGAGCCGCGGCTGGAATCAGCTGGAGTATTTCGAGAATGTGGATTTCGGCTTCCGCTGCGCCGATGGAACCCCATAGCTGACACTCGGTCGCAGCCCGTCCCTGCGTGCCTTTTCATCATGTGGGGCGCGATTCGCCGGTACGTTTTCTGCTCAGTTTATGTTTATACATCGCTGCGTCCGCCTGGGAGAGCAAATCCTCCATGGTGATGATGGATTGCGGGTCAACACGGATCACTCCCAGACTGAAAGCCAGAGCCTGCCCACTTGCAGATCGAAGGTTGTACGCATCCACATGGCTTTGCAAGCGTGCCTGAACGCTGGCAAGATCGGTTTCGCTCGCGTCGATGATCATGATAACAAATTCGTCCCCACCCATGCGTCCGATGACGTCTGAGTCACGAAACGTATCGGTCAAAATGTGGGAGAACTGAGTGATGGCTGCATCTCCAGCCGCGTGGCCGAAGGTATCGTTGATATATTTTAGGCTGTCCAGGTCTATATATAGAAGATAGAGCGGATAGCCGGCCCGCCGGGCAAATTTCAACAAGCCGGTCGCGAGGATCATGAAGCCGCGCCGGTTGTTCAAGCCTGTCAACCCATCGGTCAGCGAGAGATTGCGCAGGCGATCGTTGGCTTTCTCCAATTCGATATTTTTCTGGTAAAGCTTGTCGGCCAGCAATTGCAGGTGTTCACGCTGGAGTTGTCCGGTTTGAGGCAGCCGGGTAGGCGTGGTTGGACGTTTAAGAGATTCATTCACCGCCCGCAATATCTCCTGTGGTTCGGCAGGCTTTCTAAGAATATGCAGTATTCCGCTGGCGCGCGCTAGCCTGTGTATTTCCGAGACATCGTAGTTGTCCGTATGGAAAATGACCGGCATCCCCATCAGGAGGGGCTCGGCTCGCAGGCGGCGCACCAGAGTAAACCCATCCATATACGGCATGAGGATATCGGTGATGATCAGGTCAGGGAGTTCGGCTCGCGCCAGATCCAGTGCTTCCATGCCGCCACTGGCTTCCAGCAGACGATGACCAAAATTACCCAGCAATGTAATATACAACCGGCGGTCCGATGGATTGGTGTCAACAATAAGAATGGTTGCCACTATGTATACCTCTTGTTTTGTTTGTGAAAATACATGGTTGTCAAAAGTCTCGCTAACTGTCTTCAAATGAATGGAACTGCAAGCCCGGCGGGGAACCACTTTTTACTGCGGAAATGCAAATTGCTGTAACAGTTCCCAATGCTCTGTTGCTTTTTGTACCGTCCATTCAAAGCGCCTGACTGTGAACGTGATCCCACTGCTGGCTCCGAAGGTCGGGTTTTTTATCTGGGTTGAGGTGTTTTCCGACAGGTTGACTATTTTTAGATGTGGCAGCCAGTCCCGGGATTCATAGGGGTAACTGGCACAACCCAGTTCGTTTGCGATCCTGCCAATGTCGGTATACATTTGTTCCAGGTCTGATGATTTTTCTGCCAGCAGCCATAACCTGCCCTGTTGATTGTTTATATTCATTCTGGCAATATGCTCGACCTTAATTTCAAAGGGATGCATTTTCGAGCAGTATTCTTCCAGGCGGGCTTGCACCGCATTGAAATTCTCGACATTTCGAATTGCCTGTACAGTGAGATGCAGATCAAAGATCGGTGTGCCATTTACCACACGCGCGGTCTCTTCTGAAAGCTTGAACAGACTGGAATAGTCCTCGCTCTCCGGTCTGACGATAATAAAAGTTGATTTGCCGTTTGAAGCAGGTGCTGCCATGCTTTCTATTTCCTTGACTCTGTTTCTGTACAGATCAACGTGGGCTTCGCCATCGTTTCTGCCCACTCCATAGTTCCACAGGAGCAGCCCTTGACGCAGGTCATTTTGCCAGACCGACCGGAGCCTGTCTTCCAGGGGCGTGGGACCCAGTTGGGTTGAAACGATCCTGAATTCATCGCCGGCGCGTTCCGACCGAAACAGTAAAAAACCTTGTTGTCTTGGGAATTGCCCTGAGAGCATATTTGCAAACCGTCTGAGATCCTGATCGATCGCAATGCTCCCAAAACGCCCATTCCCTTCGTGCATATCAAGCATATCTGTGAGTGCCACGCTTTGAATGACCGTATTCTCGAGATACCACTTTGCTCCCAGGGCATTCAGAGTGCCCGTGAGCGCTTCCCTTGTCACAATATCTTCCACGATATTTTTGACGGTCTGGATCTGCTCGATCGTTTGTCGCTCCAGCGTGGCAGGCAGCGCTGATGAACAAATTGTATCTACAAGCCTTTCGTAGGGCATATTAAACTCATTCCAACTTATATGGCTGCTATTGCCCTCGAGCCGCCGGGGAATTTCCGAGTGACTCTCCAGAATGGTCTGCCTGATGACAACGGGGCGGAAAAGTTTTCGCTGTTTTTGCAGGTTGTTCTCCGCCTCGGTTTCTGTGCGACCGGTGCCAAAATCCCAGGTAAGGAGCGAGTCCGTTTCCTGGTCAAGGTAGGGTTTGGTCAATAACAACCTGATCTCCTGCGGCGTTTTTGACATGGACAGTACCCTGAACTCATCACTGCCGGGCGATCGGCGAACAAAATCGCCTTTATCCAGGGTAAAGATGGACATCAGTTGATACGCCAGTTTATGCAGTTCTGAATCCACCACTGGGACGCCATAGACCTTGTTCGCCTGCCTTAGGTCATAAATGTCGATCTTTGCCATCCCCTTGATCTGGTCGTTGGGCACCAGCCACTCGCCTGCCCGCGTATTCAAGGCATGTGTAAGGGGGTCATAGAGTGCCAGGTTTTCGGCAGCCTTTTGGATGCCTGAGAGAAGGCCCTTCAATCGTTCTATCTGAGTTCCAGAGACCGGTAGGATCTGAAGTTGATTCTCCAACGTTTTAAATGATCGGAGGAAAACCTCTTTTTCATTGTTCATTTTTTATCACTGCGATGTTAATATCTGGGGATGCGTTTTCAAGATTTCTTCCTGGAGCACCTTTGCTTTTTGGATCTCGTATTGCATGCCCTGCTGCTGGAAACTTTCAATGGACTCATTGATGAGGATCAAAGCTGTTTTTAGATCGATGTCTGTTTCAAAGTAGACAGATGCCAGCCCAAGCTGGCCTTTTGCCAGTTCGTCCACCCTGCCAAATTCTTCGGCAGATTGGATCCCTTCCAGGAAGAAATGTTTTGCATCCTCATACCTTTTTTCATTGAGCGCGACAAAGCCCAACCCGTTCAGCGCATAACTAATATGACGGACGGGGTCTTTGCGGACAGGGTCCTGCCAGGTATCCAATGCTTTTTGATACCATTCCTTTGCCGCCTGGATATTTCCACGCTCGTATTCGAGATCACCCAGGCCGTATTGCGCAAAGCCTTTGCTGTATATGCCGTAGTCGTCGCTGGCAAATTTCTCGGTCGTTCCAAGCACATCCTTTAACAGGGTCTCGGAGCGGTCAAAGTTCCCCAGGCGCAGTTCCACTGTCCCCATAGACCTCTTCGCCGCGGCGATCAGCAGTTCATCCTCTGTTTTGGTGGTGGCAGAGAGTGATTCCTCAGACCAGCGCAAGGCTCTCAGATAGTCACCGTGATAGAAATAGATCCAGGAGATGTTTCTGGCAAACGTGCTGACGGATTTCCAGTCTGATAACAATTTTGCAGCGCTCAACGCGGCGTGCGCCAATGTCATCCGGTCATACCAGTAGGCGCGCTGCCACAGCACACTGCCGAACTGAATGCCGATCTGCACCAGGATTTCGGCGATATTCCTTGTTTGCTTGGGAAGGGAAGCGGAGCTGTTCTGTTTTTTTTGCACGGACTTATAGCACCATTGCGCCGCGCTCAGGATGTTGTTACGGTCCAGCAGCAGGTCTTCGTATCCGCGCCACTCCTTGAAGCCGCTTTTCTGCGAGAGGAGCCTTACGTAATACTGCGCGATCTTCAGTTCAGCCTGTTTGATAAATTTGCGGTCGCCGGCGAACTGGGTGCGGATGAACCGGCGCGTCAGTGGCAGGACGCTGAAATAGTCCAGGCCGGTTTCGTGGTCGATGAGGGATAGCTGCAAAAGGTCGCTGATGGCATTGTCGAAATCATCGGCATCGTCGATGCCGGTAATTTCCTTAAGAGCGACTCTTGAAACCGCCTCGGGCTGTAACGCCAGGATGAACAATATCTTTTTCTCGTTATTGTGCCGCAGCAAATTCCAGCTGTGGTTGAAACAGTATTGCAGGATGGGAATGTTGGTATCCAGGCTCAGTTTGTCCAGCACCTGGGTCACGGAGTAGCCGAGAACGGCGATCTGTCCCTGCACCCATAACAAGGCGAGGGGGAGTCCGCCGGTCAGCTCCACCAGATATTTGTTCTGGTCTTGTGTCAGATGGATGTTCTTTTGCTGGGCGTCCCATTCCAGCAGGGCGTTGCTTTCTTCGAAAGATAAGCCCTGCAGGCGGATGATCTGCCCCTCCGAAACCCGCTCCCTGGACGTAATGGCAACTTTCAGCGTAATGGGGGAACGCCGCAAAAAGTCGAGGATGTCTCGCTGTTCGTTTTTTGACAGAGATTCGAAATTATCCAGGACGAGCAGCGTTGTACGCCTTGAAAGGAGGTTATAGGCCCGCTTGATCTGGTCCTGTGTGGACAGATTCCCAATGGTGGGGTTCCCTAAACTGGTGCCGATCGTGATCAGGATATCGGACAGCGTTTTGGCTTCCGGGATGACCGGTTCGATGCCGTGCAGGGTGAGGATGGTTTCCTTGGCAGAAATCCAGATCACCGATTCAAAGAGATCGTCCTCGATGGAGCGATAGCTTACCTCGGTGGCGAGGGTCGATTTGCCCACCCCTCCGATCCCCTCGATCCCGATGATAAACGTCCTGCTGTTGGGCTGTAAAGACTCCAAAATGGCCCGGATCTCCGCCTCGCGTCCTACAAAATAGGGGCGCCTTGGCAGGCTAGCCAGCACATTCGATTTTTCGCTTTCCTTCGAATTTGCGGTAATCCCCTCTACTTGTTTGCTGTACCTGGCGATCGCCTCCTTTTCCATTGTGACGCTGTTGACGAGGTGCAGGGGTTGGTCGGCGCCGTAGGTTGCCAGCATTTCCTCAAGGATGTACAGATTCTTTTTGTGTAAAGAGATCATCCTTTCGAGGTGAGTAACTTCTTCCTTGTCCATGTCCTACCTGATTTCTTATTGGTTGGGGTTGATGTCTTTTTTGTAGACTTTCGATACAACGGCTTCGAGCTGTTTGAGAGTCTCCACCATGGAATTCTCCGCCTCGGTCATGTTGTGGACGATAATGGGAGGCACAAGGGCGCTGCCCCATTTTGCGTATTGCTCGCTGGCGAGATGATAGTTGCGGGAATAGGTTTCCAGCAGTTTGACCAGGTGTTTAACTTCCAGCTCGTGGTCCTGCCACAGGATCTCATCGATCTTTGAGGTAAGCAGATCCTGCTTGATCTCATGATTTTCCTGGACTTCAGCCGGGGCGGCTTCCGGAACTTCAGGTGCTGGCTCCGGGCTTTCGCTGGATTGCGCGGGCACGCTCATCTTTCGGCGTTCGCGGCGCTCTTCCAGGATCTTGCGCCCCTCTTCGAAGATGAAATCAATGGCTTTTAAGAGAATGGGCAGTTGAATAGGGTCGAGCATAAGTCCTCCGAGCATTTGTTAAGGTTAAGTATAGCATAGGCTAGTACGGAAGTACTACCGCCTATCAAATCCGTTAGTATTGCGTGTATTCAAATACCCGTTGCCCCTGGGATGTGGTTGGTTGTCCACGGTTGCCTTTCGCATCCTGTACTCGTTCCACACTGATTTGATCGTCCGGAAATTGGAAGGAATACTTCCCCTTGAACAAACTCATTCTTCCTGGCATTTTAGGCCCTGTCCTGCCTTCGAGTATGTGCCCTGCCCGCTGCGCGTCTTTCGCCTGCAAAAATGCCGCAGGCCCAGGTGTGCACGCCGCCCCACTGCTTGAAGAAAAACGGGACCCTGGCTCTCAGGCACTGATCCCAATTAGATAATCCAAACGAGCCAGTCAATGACTGGCTCTTGTTTTGTGATCTCCCCAATTTATTTCCTGGCTATGCCGCCTGTATTCTGTGCTTCCAGGAGGTTCTCGCCTTCCGTTTCGTAGTTATTCGTCGCCAGGTTCTCCCAATCCTCACTGTAATCTGCATCCACGCCGATCTTTTTTGCCCGCCGGTTGATCATGCGCACCGTCCTGGCGAACTCCCGTTCAGCGCTCTCCCGCCTTCTTTTCATCTCTCTGTCCTTCTGGTTCAGAGGGGATGAATGTGTCATCAGGATCATGTAGACCGTCTGCTTATATAGCTCGGTCAGGTCTTCTCGCGACCCTGCCTTTTCCAGGGCTTCACGGATCTCCTTAAACGTACGCCTCAGGTCCGTTCCAGCGTGGATTTCATCGATAAGGGTATCTCTTGTCATCATTCTACTCCTTTTCCGAAAGACGAAAATTATCCTTATTAACATGATGTCGCCAGGAGGCTTGAAAATCAATGGTGAAACTCCCTATTTTGACTGTGGGAGAACCCTATTTAATAAGACACATACGAAAGGTGGTATGCCATATATGGGGGTATCCCTTTCGTTGGATTCTGCTTGATTGCATAAAAACAGGACTCTGTCCTGGATTTGTGACGGACCTTAGGAGAACATTCCCGGGGTTTTGTCATATAATTTTCATACTGCAACCTAACCCTTACCGGCTCATGCCGGGAACAAGAGACTCATG
>DATKED010000002.1:0-9738 GCA_035512375.1 Anaerolineales bacterium | reverse complement strand
GGATTTTCAGAATTTACTCGTTATGCCAATGGGCTCGGATAATCCGATGCCTATGTATAACTACGTCGCACAGCTTGCGCAACAGTGGAATACGAACAACAACATTGGAATTGTCGTTGGCGCGACTCACCCGCAGATCATGTCCAACATCCGTGCATCTGTGCCTGACATGTGGTTCTTGTCCCCTGGCATCGGCGCGCAAGGTGGAGAATTGGAATCAGCGCTCAAAGCTGGTCTGCGTAAAGATGGCACAGGGATGTTGATAAACATCTCTCGCTCGATTGCGCGCGCACAAAAGCCAGGTGTCGCCGCGGCGGAATTGCGGGATTCGATACTCGCGATTCGTTCATCGATCATCGGAAATCGTTGAAAGCTAAATTGAAGTATCCAATCTATGACTAACCAAACACAAATCACGAATACCGAATTATCAAATATCGCCGACGGTTTGTTGTCGGCTGGCTGCATCAAATTCGGCGAATTTACCCTCAAGTCCGGGCTCAAATCTCCCATCTACATCGACCTGCGTCAGATCATTTCACATCCCAAACTCCTCGCGGACGTTGCGCAAGCCTATCTTCCTCTACTCTCAACTCTCCAATTCTCCCGGATTGCAGGCTTGCCCTACGCAGCCATTCCGATTGCTACCGCCATCAGCCTCGCGGGAAACTACCCAATGATCTATCCGCGCAAGGAAGTCAAGACCTATGGCACCAAAGCTGAGATCGAAGGCGAATACCACGCGAGCGAGACAGTTGTTGTGATTGATGACCTCGCTACAACAGGCGGAAGCAAATTCGAAGCCATCGAAAAACTGACAGGTGTGGGACTGGTCGTGAAAGATGTCGTGGTGCTGGTGGACCGTCAGTCGGGCGCGAAAGAGTCACTCTCACAGGCGGGATACTCCATGCACGCGGTGCTGACGATCAGTCAATTACTGAATTATTGGGAAGAGACCGTCAGAGTGGAGAAGGATAAGATCGAGGCAACGCGAAAATTTCTACTGGAGAATCATTGATAGAAATTATTCCCTGCAACGATTACTTTGAAGAACTTGTTCAATTCGTAGCCCGCCTCAACAGCGATGGGACACACCATATTGGCTTCTTCGGCGAAGGCGAAGCGGATGTGCGCGCTTCGCTGGCGGAATGCCTGATCTCACCTGCCGCTGGATTCCGATTGGCTTACGATGGTGACCAGCTTGTTGGCGTCTTCGGCGTGGATGCAGACCCCGAGATCAACCGTGCCTGGTTGTTTGGTCCGCTCGTTGAACATGACGACTGGCATACCATTGCAGATCAACTCTATGCAGAGGTTCTATCGCTCATCCCGGTGGATATCCGCGATTACGATTTATTCTGTGACGTACAAAATATCAACATGGAGGCTTTTGCTGTAAGGCATGGATTTCCACTGACCTCCGAAAATGCAGTATTGACTCTGACGCGCGAGGATTACAAACCATCCGCAAAAAGACAGGCGCAGATGATCAGCTATCAGGAAGGGTTTCTGGAGAAATTTGAGAAGCTTCACAAACTGTTATTTCCGAACGCATACTTCACGGCACGGCAGATGGTTGAAAAAATAGACGAGCATCACCAGCTTTTTCTTGCAGTTGAAGATGACCAACTACTGGGGTATCACTTCTGCAAAATCGAACCTGCATCGGGATCAGGCTACGTGGACTTCATCGGCACCGACTCCTCCGCACGCCGACGCGGCATCGGCGCTGACCTGCTCGCCTCGGGCGTGGACTGGATGCTGTCCCCACCGACGACGAAGAAGATCAATCTGACGGTCAACGCGGACAACGTCGCCGCGCGGAGTCTGTACGAAAAGTTTGGTTTTGTCACCGACCGCATCATGCGCGGTTATCGAAAACAGCTTGTTTGACCCATGGGAAAATAGAAAAGATTAAGTTGGAGATCCTCGTTTATTTGTACATAATTCAGGATGAAAAACATGGATAACCATGAGGACATCAATCAATACGATTTAGTTGAAATAATCCACGTACCGGAAACACAGGAGGGTGTAATGGATCTTGGCGATGTTGGAGTTGTGGTTGCAAAGTATGATGATGAAAACTTTGAGGTAGAGTGTGTCCAAGCAGGAGGCTCTTATAAGTGGCTTGAGACGTTAAATATTAAAGATGTCAGGTTGAGAAGTAAAGATCCCTACAGTCCTTGGATAAAAAAGTCACTTATAGATAAACCTATCATGCAAAAAAGCATCCTCTCCGGTGTTGTGATTGGGGCTGTTTTTGGCGGAGTGATCGGAGCCGGATTTGGCGCCATCACGCTGACACTCAACGGCACCCTGGTTGGATTGATCATCGGTCTGATCCTGGGAGTTGTGACTGGGGCTCTCACCGCCGCGTTGACCGTCAGAACGGCTGGGACGACGGGTGGAATCGGCGTTGGATATTTTACGGGCATGCTATTTGGCGGGATTTTCGGCATGATCCTCGGTGTACTAACCCCCGCGTCCTTGCGAACGAGAGCGAATACTGAGAGTTTACCTGTGCTCGATGCACTGATGATGGGTCGCTTTGAGACAGCGATACTCATCAGTTTCTTGCTTTCCATCCTTGCCACAATAGTTGGCGCGTGGATCGGTGGAAAAAATCTTGTCCCGAGGAATTTGAAAGAAAGGTATCGACCATGACAAAAAAACAAACATTCACAGCTGTCATTCAGAACGCGGGTGGAGGCGGCGCGTACGTGGAAGTCCCGTTCGATGTAGAAGTGGCATTTGGCTCGAAGAGACCCAGAGTCAAGGCGATGATCGAAGGAGTTCCATATCGAGGGATCCTGTCACGGATGGGCACCGAATATCACATTCTGATTGTTCTCAAAGAGATCCGCGAGAAGATCGGCAAGACCTTTGGCGATGAGGTGACAATTACTGTTGAGCCAGATACCGAGCCGCGCGTGATCGAAGTCCCGGCTGAGCTGAAGAGGGCGTTCAAGACCGAGAAGACAGCCAAAGCTTTCTTCGAGAAGTTGTCATACACGCACCAGCGGGAATACGTGCTGTGGATCAATGAAGCGAAAAAGGAAGAAACGCGCCTGAATCGAATTGTGAAAGCCATTGATATGTTGAAGAAGGGGAAAAAGGCAAGATAAGCATGGAACTCAAACAATATTTTGAACACCTCTACGATTACAACTCCTGGGCGAACAAACGCTATCTTAGCGTGGCTGAAACACTCACGCTGGAGCAGCTCCTCCACAAACAGGGACATAGCTGGGATAGTGTCCACGCGGTGCTGGTTCACATGATGAGTTCCGAGCGGATGTGGCCCCAACGCTGGCGAGGAGAGACAGGCACTTTCCTCAACCCGAAGGATTTTCCTACAATAGCCTCTGTGCGCGAATACTGGGTGAATGTTGAGAAGAATATGCGCGCGTTTCTCGCGGAGCAAACCGATGAATCCCTTTTGCGCGAGGTCACCTTTACCAATCCAAAAGGCGAGACATTTACATTACCTTTATGGCAGATGATGGTCCAGCCGCCGAATCACAACACCCATCACCGCGGCGAACTCGCGGCGATGTTCGCGTTGATGAACATCCCTCATCCGGAAGAGGAAATCGTACAATACTTTTTAGTAAAGAGCGGGCAGAGGAAACCTTGATTTCATGAATTCTCCAACTCCAAGATGGATTGAATGGGCGCAGGAAATTTTTTCGCTCAGTCAGGCAGGCCTGACTTATAGCCAAAATCCTTTCGATATCGAACGCTACAAACGTTTGCAGGAGATCACAGCAGAGATGATTGCGAGCCAATCTGCTATTGCAAAAGAATCGGTGCTTGATAGTTTTTCCATGCAGGCGGGCTATATCACCCCAAAAATTGACGTGCGCGGCGCGGTCGTCCACGATGGAAAAATTCTCCTCATTCAAGAAAGAGCCGATGACAAATGGGCGATGCCCGGCGGCTGGGCAGATCTTGGCAACGCGCCCGCCTCTGTGGCGGAACGTGAAGTCTGGGAGGAAAGCGGTTTTCGCGTGAAGGCTGAAAAAGTGGTAGCGGTGCTCGATGCCAACCGTATCGAGCCGATGGAGTTTTACCACGCCTACAAGATCATTTTCCTGTGCAAACTTCTGGATGGCGAGCCTCGCACCAGTCATGAAACCTTGGCAGTCGATTTCTTTGACCTGAATTACCTGCCTCCCTTATCGATCTATCGCACCAACGAAAATATGCTGCAGGAGGTTTTCGCTCACATCGAAAATCCAGATCGCCCGACGGCCTTTGATTGATTCGTATGCCCCGGCTGCCGTCCTCAACGAGCGTGGCTGCCAGACCTGCTAAAATGTATAAATACTTCCGCTCCCTTCTCTTTCGCATCGACCCTGAAACTGCGCATCAACTCACGTTGCAACTCATGCGTCTTGGCGGTATTGAGCCGATCCATTCAATCCTGAGAGTGATTTTTTCCGCGCCATCCAAACCAGTAAGCGCTTTTGGTTTGACCTTTAAAAATCCGGTGGGACTTGCCGCGGGCTATGACAAGGATGCAGTAGCGATCAAGGGACTCAGCACCCTGGGCTTTGGTCATATCGAAGTGGGGACGGTCACGCCTCAGCCTCAGCCTGGGAATCAGCACCCAAGAATTTTCCGCCTGATAGAAGATGAAGCTGTGATCAACCGCATGGGTTTTCCAAGTGAAGGCTCCGAATTTGTCCAAAAGCAACTCAATTCTTCTCTGCGGGAGGGTATCCTCGGAAGGTTTACTCGACCTTTTCGGCCTTCAAGGAGGAACACACCAGGAACGATCAAAAAAGGGAATGTGGTCCTTGGCATCAATCTCGGCAAGAATAAGGATACTCCCAACGAGGATGCAGTACTGGATTATCTTGAATTATTGCAATGCTTTGCCTCCTATGCAGATTACCTGGCGATCAACATCAGTTCACCCAATACCGTTGGGCTGCGTCAATTGCAGGGACACGCGGCGCTGGAAGGACTGTTGATTCAACTTGATGCCCAGCGTCGATTTGAAGAAAAGAAATTAGACAAGCGATTGCCGCTTCTCGTCAAGCTCGCGCCCGATCTTCCTGAACAGGAATTGGACGATGCCGTTGACGTGATCCTCGACACTCACATGGATGGAATCATCGTGACGAACACTACCCTCGCGCGCGCCGGGCTCAGGTCAGTGCATCGGGGTGAATCAGGCGGCTTAAGCGGAAGTCCTCTTCGGGTTCGGAGTGAGACGGTTTTATGTCAGGTGGTGAAACGCGTAAACGGAAAAATCCCCATCGTGAGCGTGGGCGGAATCATGAATCCAGAGGATGCAAAACGCAGGCTGGATCTGGGCTCGACGTTGATCCAGATCTATACCGGGTTGATCTATCAGGGACCCGGGCTGGTCAAAAAAACTCTGGAGCAGTAGTACTCCAGAGTTTTGATTATTGCGCAGATCGCAAAGCTGGTTGTGGTGCCTCCCTCGGATTCTTAAAGAAACCTTCCGGCAGTTGAATCGGTGTGAAATTTGCGCCCGCTCCAATTTCGCCATAAGGAACATAATACAGGAGCGTTTGTGCCGCATTCGCGAGTCCTTCATCCTGGAATGCAAAAAACAGGTGAGACCCATCCGGACTCCAGCGCGCGTCACGGTAACAGCACCTCTTACTGATCGGGTTTACAGTAAGGGTTGGCTTATGTGTTTCCCAGTTATAAATATGCAGTTCTCCCCAGCCATTATTTCGTCTCGATGTGTTGAATATGAATTGATTGAATCCATCCCAATCAAAATCTGTCATCAGTCCGCCCTGGAAGCCGGGGGCGGTGAAGCGCGTGCCGGGAAAGGTATCGAGAATATCGATTGTAGCCGGGGTGCAATCCTGAATATTTAACACACTTACCAGGTCAGATGCATCTGGTCCTTTGAACAGCCATGCCACCAGCTTATCATCTGCTGACCAACGGGCTTCCTTCACAACAAGGGCGGACCTGGTTTTTCCCTCGGGAACAATACATGCCTCCAGCGCGAGTAGATCGCTTTTTTTGTTGACGTTCTTCATCGTATCGAAATCAAAAGGCACGACGAAAATCTCGTTATTCATGGCGATCATCACCTGCTTGCTGTCATTTGAAACACGGAAGGCATTCAGCGAAGAGGCGGAAGGGAAGCTGGTGAGCGTGTCCACCACATCGGTCCGGATATTATAGGATTTGACGGTCAAACCGCTGATAAAAACCAAAGTTTCGCCATCGGGCAGCCATTGCAGATCATTCTTGGTGCCGCCATCTGTTGTCACCTGGGAAAGCTCGGAACCGTCCACGTTCATCACCCAGACTTCGTTGTTAGCAACCAAGGCGATCTTATCCGCGCCGCCGCGGATGAGCACTGATGGAGTCGGGGTAAGGGTTTCCGTGGGAGGCAGAGCTTCAGTGCTGGTTGAATCCACGATCACGATCGGGACCGCGGTTGACTCATCAACAGAAGTGGCTGTTTCCGTCATAGGAGGCGCGGATGTAAATGTACTGACCGGCGGTTCAGTCTGAGATGGAGTTCTGGTCCCGTTAAACAGGAAAAGCCCTCCAGCCAGGGCGGCGATCACAGCGACAGGAACAATAACGAATAGCGCGTTGAATCCTTTTTTCTGTGCAATTGGTTCCGAGCTGGCATTGGTTTTTACAGTGGGTGCAGCAGCCCTGGTATATAACTTTGTTGGGTCGCCGCGCGCAACCTCGCGCAGGGCATTGGTCATTTCAACGGCAGAGGAGAAGCGTTCGTTTTTATTCTTCGCCATTGCCTTCTGAATGATGGCATCCATCCCTTCCGGGAGTTTGGGGTTAGTTTGTCGAATGTTGGGGACCGGGTCAGTGATGTGTTTAATGGCGACAGCCATGGGCGTATCCGCCTCGTAGGGCTGTCTGCCGGTCAGCATTTCATAAAGGATAATGCCAAGCGCATAAATATCGGCTCGCCCATCCACCTCGCTCCCCTGTGCCTGCTCCGGAGCCATATAGGCAGGCGTGCCAATGATGGCACTGCCTGTCACGCTGCCGGACTGGGCTTGCGTAAGTTTGGCAATGCCAAAATCTGAAATGTAGAGATTGCCCCGCTTATCGAATAGAATATTGCTTGGCTTGATATCACGGTGGACAATGCCTTTGGAGTGCGCTTCATCCAGTCCAGGGGCGATGGCGCCAAGGATCTGTGCCGCGTCCTCGATACTGAAAACGCCGGATTTGATCCGTTCTGAGAGCGAGCCCCCGTTCATATAGCGCATTACGAAGTAAGGTTGCCCATTTGCCTCCCCCACATCATATACCGGGACAATAGCGGAGTGCTCCAACTGGGCAACGATCTTTGCTTCACGTTCAAACCGCAAACGGAACTGCGGATCGGCATGCAGAAGTTCGTGCGGCAACACCTTTACGGCCACCTCACGCTCAAAGCGTGGGTCGTATCCCCGGTAGACTGTTGCCATCCCGCCACGCCCCAGCTCGGACTTTATTTCATAGATGCCGATTTTTTCCGGTTGCATAGTCATTCAAGTATACCTATGCCCATAGGCGAATGCAAGCATCAATCCGTGACAACTTTGTAATGAATATTGGTCAAATTCCTATGAAACAAAAATAGGAGTATTTCCGTCATGAATATGTGCTGAGATTCATGAGCAGAGTAGAGTTGTTGAGTACTAATGGAGTGCAAGTTTACTTGACTGGAGGCAGTTATGAATTCTGTTATGAAAATAATAAGCAATCGTAAGGTTTCCAAAATCCCTTTTATGGTATATTGGCGGCACTATGGATGAAAAAATCACAATCATTGAAGGCCCGCCTCCTGTTTTTGAAGCAGTGAATGATGGCTGGGCACTGGGCCTTAATGAAGGCTCACGTTTGTCTGTTCCCGCACTGACCCGTTTGCGGACGTTTAATGGGCCCGCTCTCGTGGAGCGCTGTTATCAAGCCTGGAACAGCAAGTTGCCTATACATCTGCACTATCGAAATGATATGGGCGTCGAACAATCTGCTCCCATCCTTGCAGCGCGGAATGTGGAGACCGCAGATGGACATATCCTACTTTTGTGGGTGTATCTCGACCATGATAAGGTCGAATATGAGTTCGACAAGGGGGATGAGGAATCGGACGAAGATAATTTCGAATAAGCAAAGAAGACCGAACGCAAGTTCGGTCTTTTGTTACAAAATATGCTGATTTTTAGTATCTACTCACAGCCTGAGAAACAGGCGCTGAGATTTGGTAAGATAGGGTCACAATGACCCGAAACGAAATGGCTCAGATGAGCCAAGATGAATTGATCGATTTGATCCTGATGCAGGCACAACAGATCGCGGTGTTGCAGTCTGAGGTGGAAGCCTTGCGCAAGAAATTGGAGCAGGGTCAAAAACCGCCGACGAATTCGGGCAATTCTTCCCAACCGCCGTCGCGGGATTGGAAAGGAGATTTGTCAGCCGAGCGCAAAAAGCGCAGGCGCGGTGCGCCGCAAGGTCATCCGAAACATGTGCGCAAGTTCGTCGTCAATCCAGATCATATTGTTGAAGTGAAGCCACGAGTTTGTCATACTTGTCAATCCGATTTGAGTCGGGCAAGCGGTGTCTTGATGAAGATCAACCAAATCACAGAATTACCAGTCGCCAAAGCCGAAGTGATTGAAGTGCGGCAATATGCAGTCGAGTGTCCGTGTTGTGGGCGAAGTTATTCCTGGTTTGGAACTGGAGCGTAGCTTTGGAGCACGGTTGGAAGCGACCGTGGTGTACTATCGCCAGGAACAACACATGAGCTATGTTCGCACCCAGGCTGCGTTGCAAAATCTGCATGGCGTTGAGATCAGCCAGGGTGGGATCGATAAGATCATGCAGCGCGCGGGCAGCCAGGCGCTTGAGAAAGTTCAGACGATCGAGCAAGAAATTCAGCAGAGTGCGGTCATTCATTCTGACGAAACCGGCAGCCGAGTAGATGGCAATACTTGGTGGCAGTGGGTGTTTTGTTCCCTGACAGCCGTCTTGCATGTCATGCGCTTCCATCGTGGCGCAGAGGTCGTCCAAGATGTGATGGGTGACCATGCAGCCGAAGTCTGGGTCAGTGATTGCTACTTGCCGCAGATGAAAGCTCCTGCTCAACAGCACCAGCTTTGCCTAGCTCATCAATTGCGCAACTTACAAGCGGTGGTCGAGCAAGATCCAAAGCATTTCTGGGCCAGGCATGTGCAAATCCTGTTGCGGTATGCCATCCATTTGCACAACCAACGCCAGACATTATCCGAAGCGACTTTTTTGAACCGGGTGGCACGGATGGAAAGGCTCTTTGACCAGTTGCTCCAGCAAAACCTGGATCCACCCGCCGCCCGCCGCTTACAACGCCGTTACCAAAAATATCGAGAAACCCTTTTCGTGTTTCTGTATCGAACAGATGTCAGTCCAACCAACAACATCAGTGAGCGGTATTTACGTTCTTCGGTCGTTCATCGGAAGGTCTCGGGTGGTTTCCGCTCTGACTGGGGCGCACGAGGGTATGCAGCCTTGAAATCACTCATTGATACCGCTCGCTTATCTGGGTCGTCTCCTTTCGATACCATCCAGAATTTATTCGGCTCGCCCTCCCTTCCCTTGAGGGCGTGAGTAGATACAAAGAAACTGAAACCCAACTTAGTTGGAGCTATTCGAGGCTCCTTTTCTCTCGAAAATTTCGTAATACCCCTTATCCAATTCATCATCGTTGATGTGGGCATATCTCTGTGTGATCTGAAT
>DATKED010000001.1:0-6956 GCA_035512375.1 Anaerolineales bacterium | reverse complement strand
TCACCCGTCTCAAGCGCAATAAACTTCAATCTCCCGTTAGCACGAACGGCGAGCAGTGTATCATTTGGACTAAATTCCACCTGGAGATCTGCACCTGTCTCTTCTTCGAAATAAACTTGCTCACCTGTATTTACGTCCCATACTTCCAACACATGTATTGCTACGGCGTCATAGATATATATTCCCCAGAAAGCAAGCCGAGAACCTTTATTGTTATATGCAAGCTGTTTTGCAAATACATCTTCAAAAGGAAAAGCCCAAGTTGTTTCCTTCTTTGTCAAATCCCATATAATCACTTCTGATTCACCAATAATGGATATCGTGTTTCCATCGGGGGAAAAAACCGCTTCGGTTCCCCCCACTCCAGCATTCCCTATTAACTGAAGAGACACAGCATCATAAAATGATATGTCAAAATCCTGTATAACTGCAATAACAGTTCCATCCGGCGACCATGCGATATCATTTACTTTTCCAGCGCCAATAATCTTCTCAAGTCGTAATGAAGAAGCATTTTCAACGGTAATAACTGGTTTTGGACTACACCCGAAACCTACCACTATCAATAGAAAACCGAGAAAATATCCAAGAATCCTCCTCATCTTAGCCCTCCATCAACTCGATTTTTATTCCCTCTTCAAACGCCAATGGACTGAATCCAAAATCCCTCCCTGCTTCTTCATAACTAAAATTCTTATTCTCATTCAGCCGCAGGACTTGCTCGCCCTTGATGGGGAATGGAATGTGGAAACGCTCGAAGAATTTCAGCAAGCTGATAACAGGAGCAGAGGGAATATGGATTTTCCACACACGCTTGCTCATCTGTTTTGCAATCGTATCGATGACCTGGTTATATGTGAGTGGATGTTTTCCGGCGATGTTATAGCTTTTGACAATGGTCTGATCGTTACATAAACAGCTAACAATTGCCTGCGCCACGTCACCCACGTAAATGGGCTGCTGCAAGTAATTCCCATCGCCAAAGATAGGGACTATGGGGGAATAACGCATAAAACGGATCAGCCGCCACATGTTGCGGTCGCGCGGGCTGCCGTAGATCATGGTCGGGCGCAGGATAGTGTATTTCAGTCCGCTGGTTTCGATGGCGTTTTCAGCGGCGACGCGGATCTGCTTGCTCTTCGCATTCAACTGTGTGAAGATGGCGGTCGTGCTGACGAAGACCGCCCGCTGGATCCCTGCGACCTGCGCGGCACGGACGATGGAATCCGCATGACCGAAGCCGAGGGAGGCGATGTTGACGAGCGCGTCCGTTCCCTGCATCGAAGCGGATAACACCTGGGAGTCGGAAATATCCCCTAACGCCCACTCAAGTTGCGGCTGACGGTAAGCCGAGCGGTCACTCCCCGGGCGATAGAGGCAGCGTACTTCGTATCCATTTTTTATTAAAAGAGAGACAACATATGATCCTGTGAACCCCGTCCCGCCAGTGACAAAGACTTTCATGTATGTACCAGTTTTTGAAGCAAGAGGAGAGTTTCGTCCAGTTTGTCTCGTCGGTCGAGGTTTTTCACCAGATAGGCACGCGCATTCATCCCCATTTGCCTGACGCGCTGCGGGTCTCTGGAAAGCTCAAGGATGGTTTTTGCAAGCAGCTCATCGTTGGCGGGTTCGACGAACACTCCCCCGTTCGAAGACTCGATGACTTCACGAATGACGCCATCAATGACAAGCACGGTCGCGCGTGCCGCCGCCATATAATCGAACACCTTGTTTGGGTACGTTGTACGGAACATCGGGACGTTCTGCAGGATCGCGAGACAAACATCGGAGGAGGCGATCACGAATGGCATTTCCTTCTTGGGGCAGACACCGGCAAAGATCACATTGTCCAGGTTCAGGCGTTCGGCTTCCGATTGAAGGTTGGGACGTTCCTTGCCATCGCCCCAAAAAACAAAACGGATGTGCTTTTCATCGTGCAAATGCTTTGCCGCACACAGGACCGTGTAAATATCGTTCGCCTGCCCGAGCGCGCCGGCATAAAGTACAACAAATTTATCCTCCAGTCCCAACTGCCTGCGAATAGACATTCCGTCCACACCTGGGTTGAACATGTCAATGTCAGTTCCATAAGCGATAAAAGTGATCTTGTTCCCAGGCACACCTTTGGCGCGTATGTATTCTTTGTATGCCGGTGAATTGACCAGGATATGCGTTGCCCGGGCGTATAAAAATCTTTCCAGCCAGCGCGCCAGCGCGATGACCAGAGGATTGCGGATAACGCCCATACTGACCCCGAACTCAGGCCACAGATCACGCACCTCCAGCAAAAAGGGTTTCCTCCGCACGAACGCAACGAACCAAGCGGAGACTGCCTGAAAGATCTGCGGCGTCGTGCCCATAATGAGGTCGGCGTCCTTTACGCTCAGAGCCGTCCAGACAGAGCTGAACATGAAGCTGAAAAATGAAACGATCCGCCAAAAATAACTGCGATGCAGTTCAGGATAAATATAGGACCGCAGAACTCGCACGCCATCGATCATCTGCTCCGTGAACACGCCGTGACGCTCCACCGTACGCTGACCGGTCTGGTAATTCAAGTCACTGGCAACAATCACCAGCTCATGTCCCCGTTCACGTAAATATTGCGCCATTTCAAAATGGCGCGTGTGCCCGGGCTCGTCCGGAGAGACAAAGGCTTGATGAAGTAATAGGATTTTCATTGACGGAAGATACTTTCAAACACCGTCATTATATTATGGTTTATCTTTCCCCCGTAACAGGTTCCGCTCACAACAGAATATGCACGTTACTTCATCAGTTCCTGCTTCAAATAGGGAAGCGTCAGCGCAGCAAAGAACGCCGCCAAGCCAAAAGAAAAAGCCGGAATGAGCCAGCGGGCATTCACAATGAATTGCTGGTAAAGCAGAATGCTCTCCTGGCGGATCTGCGCGACGATCAGTGGAGGCAGGCTGTTCAGGCTAAACCACAATGCACCGATACATACTGTGAGAACGATCCCAAGGACAAGGTCATTCCATGTGAGGCGGAAGGGACGCGTTGCAGGGATGGTTTGTATCCTTGCCATTACATTTGCACGAATAGCGCGCGGCATGGGTGCAACCGGATAGGTATGAAGCGCATCTTCAATTAAGGCATTCTGTTTTTCGGGAGTTAAGGGATTGTCCATAAAGGCTCCTGATGAGATTCCAGTGCGCGGCGCAACTGTTCCCTGGCACGGAAGAGACCGGTCTTCACCGTGCCAAGTGGAAGGTTGAGCATGGTCGCGATCTCTTCGTAGGAAAGTTCATTTTGATAACGTAAGGAGATGAGCAGGCGATAATTTTCGTCGAGATGATCGATGGCTTGATGCAGATAGGATCGCAGCTCACGAGACTCGAGTCCATGGGCGGGATCCCCGAAGGCGGTGGATGTCTCGGGGATTCCGGCGATCACGTCATCACCCAGCTCGTTAAGCGACCGCCGCAGGTTGGGCAGCCGATTGTAACAAAGATTGGTCGCGATCCGATACAGCCAGGTGCGGAACTGGGATTGTCCACGGAAATTCGGAAGAGCCGTCCAGGCGCGCACGAACGTCTCCTGTGCCAGATCGAGCGCCTCCTCCTCATTCCTCAGGACGCGCAGAGCAAGGTTGTAGACATAGCGTTGATGTTCGGTCACCAGCGCCGCGAAGGCTTCCTGATCGCCCTTTTGGGCGCGCTGAATGAGGTGTTGTTCGGGTACATCTGGCATGAAGTCTCTAAGCAATTAGACAGGGGAAATGGGGAAAAGTTTCAATGAGTATGTCGTTGTGAGGGGGTGGTTGTCCGCCCGAAGCAATCTCCCCAATGAGGAGACTGCTTCGGCAAAGAGCGCCTCGCAGCGATATCTATCTTTTGAAACTTTTTCATCCCATGCCTGTCAAATGAAGTGAGAAGAACAAGATTATAGCTTTCTTCAGTTCATCTTGCAGTTTAACCGCAAGATGAACTGAACTCAAAAGGAGTAAAAATGAAAAGACCCGTTGTAATCACCCTTTTAGTGATCGCGCTGGCATTTGTATGTCTGGGAATTGGTGCGGTGATATTCTTCACTGCCAACGGCGGTTTTCAAACCAACAACCCCTTCGATCGACGGAATATCTCCTCAGAGCTGGAGGAAAACAAAACGCTGAATGTTGACACGGAAAAGCCGCTCACCTTGAAGGTGGCTACCGCAGCAGGCGATGTGACCATTACAGGTGCAAATGTGGATACTGTGCGGGTCAGGGTCGTCAAGACCGCCTATGACTCAACCCAAGCCCGTGCAGACGAGGAAGTGAAGGGCATCAAATACTCCATCGAACAGACCGGCAACACCGTTACCATCAAATACGAACTCCCCAAGTCCATGAACTTCAGCAATAATATCAATACTGTTGATTTCGAAGTCACCGTTCCGAATGAAGTCAGCGTGGACGTGGACGGCAGCATGGGGAAAGTCAACGTTGCCGATACAAAAGGAAACGTGGATATCAATAACGACTTTGGCGCTGTGACCCTCGAGAACATTGAAGGCGCCTTGTCCGTGCAAACGAATAGCGGCCAGGTGACAGCCACTTCCATCAAAGCAGGGACAGAAAACATCGAGCTCAATTCCGATTTTGGCGCCGTCAGCCTCAGGAACGCGAGCGGCAACAACATCACACTGGATTCGAACAGCGGCCGGATCACGCTGCGGGAGGTCCGGGCGACGGGTGACATCAACACCAAGACGGACTTCGGTGACACGTCCTTTGAGAACGGCTCCAGCGATTCGCTCAGTATCGATACGAATAGCGGCAGGGTGTCGCTGGTAAAGATAAGGGTCAGCAAGGCAATCAAAGTGCAGGACGATTTCGGCGAGATCGAGCTCGATCAGGCACTGGCTTCCTCTTACGACCTGCACACCAACAGCGGTTCGATTACTGTGACTGGTGCGAAAGGGAAACTGAAAGCCTATACAGATTTCGGTGGCATCAGAATTAAAGATGCCCAGGCCGTTACGCTGGATGTCAAGACCAACAGCGGCAGCGTGGAGTTCAGTGGTTCATTGGGTACTGGACCTCACCTTGTCAGGTCTGACTTTGGTGAGATCGACCTGACCCTGCCCGCCGACTCCGAGCTCAATGTGGACCTTTCCACGGATTTTGGTAGTATCAAGTCGGACCTGCCCATCACGGTCACGCTGAATGGAACATCCAGCTCCGATGGCGATCAGATCGTTGGAAGCATCAATGGCGGGGGCGAGCAATTTACCGCCCAGACCAATAGTGGAAGTGTGACGATCCACACCGGTCAATAAATCATAAAGACTGGCTGTCACTTTCGGTGACAGCCAGTCTTTATATGCTATCATGGGCGGGAATAGGAATCCACATGAGTGACCTCATTCCCTGTTTCGCTATTACCGGTTCCCTTGCCATTATCTTCGGCTTTTTGGCATTTCTCCGCTACATGAATTACCGGGAAACGATCATGCTGGCTGAAAAAGGATTATCCCGCCCCGAGCAAAAAACAGGAAGCGGGCTCCTGCGCTGGGGGATCATCATTGCCGCCTTTGGGCTCGCCCTCTCCCTGGGACTCTATCCCATTGGCTTTTCTTCGGGGGAATCCTACCCGCTCCGTCTCGGACCGTGGATGCTGGGAGGCTTCGTGCCGCTATTTCTTGGCTTGGGCTTGATCCTCCTTCACTTCCTCACTGTCAAAGACTAGCAGCATCCTTTACACTCCTGAAAGGCTGAAGATTGAGAGTCTTTGAGAGTTCCTTCACATAGAATTAGGCGTGGAGAAAGGAACTAACGAATGGAAATCCCAAGACACTGGAGACTCAAGAAACAACGCTACGGGCTGGTTGGCGAGGTCTGCCCGCATTGCGATTATAAGATTTTCCCCCCACGCGATGTCTGTCCGAACTGTGGCGACGAAGCGAAGGAACTCTACACGTTCAGCGGCAAGGGTGAGGTTTACTCATTCACCACCATTTATGAAGCCCCCACCGGATATGACAGCAACGCGCCCTACACCGTTGCTCTGGTCAAACTCGATGAGGGTCCCATGGTCACTGCTCAATTGACCGATGTAGACAACAATTCCGTCAAAATCGGCATGCCCGTCGAGATGGTTACCCGCAAGATAAGAAATGATGGAGATGAGAGGGGATTGATCGTATATGGGTACAAGTTTAGACCGCAAGCGTAGGCGGCGGAAAAACACTGTATTGCGGGGGACTTTTCTACCAAAGCGCGCATATAAGGCTAAGAATGAACTACCCCGCCACAAGCGGAGGGGTATCTGTCCGCTAAAATAGCTTGAGTTGCTGAACGTGTAACTCGTACCCTGTAAGAACCTCATCCAAAGGGTTTTACTCCAGAAAACCGGCACACCCGTCTGTTTGCAATAATTGGTAGAATAGGATTATCCCTCACTATGGAGTACATAATCAGATGGGTTGGTTCATTCTCAAGCATATTTTCTCAACCATTCTATCGATCATCAACATCACACGATTATCCAACCAAGAAAAGGATCTGGAAATTCTGATTCTACGCCAGCAATTGTCAATCCTGCAACGCAAACATAAATCCCCCATCCAACCCAATCGCGTTGAGAAGATAACATTGGCTGTTCTAGCTGTTAGACTGAAACGCATCACCCACCGATCTGCAAATCAACTGCGAGATATTATCCGCATCTTCCAGCCTGAGACTATCCTTCGCTGGCATCGCGAACTAGTTCGCCGGAAATGGATCTGCCCACACAAGAGCAATCGCGGACGACCGTCAATCAGCAAAGAGCTCGAGGATCTTATTCTTCGCCTTGCTCATGAGAACCCCCGTTGGGGATATGGCAAAATCCAAGGTGAACTCGTCAAGCTGAGTTTCAAGGTTTCACAATCAACTGTGCGTAATATTCTCGACCGGCATGGAATTCAACCAGTGCCTGTTCGCAATAGCTCCATTGGCTGGCGTCATCTGATGA